>JBBRPU010000128.1:0-8400 GCA_038227545.1 Candidatus Acidiferrales bacterium | reverse complement strand
TCGAAGAAAAAAACAAATTTCAGCCTGACCTTCAGGAAATCGCCGCAAAAATTACCCCCCGCACCAGCGTGCTGATTTTTAATTCTCCCAACAATCCCACCGGAACCGTTTTCAGCCGCGAAACTCTTCAGCAAATAGCCGACCTCGCGATCAAGCATGACTTGTGGGTCATCGCCGACGAAATCTACGCCCGTATCGTGTTTAACGGCGAATTCCTCTCCATCCGCTCGCTTCCCGGGATGGCCGAGCGCACCATCATCATTGATGGCTTCTCCAAGAGTTTTGCCATGACCGGCTGGCGTCTCGGCTACGCTGTCGCCCCCAAACACATCGTGGATGCCATGGATCTTCTGGTGCTCAATACCTTCACGTGCGTCGCCGAATTTACCCAGGTCGCCGCCATCGAAGCCCTCCGCGATTCCACTCGCGCCGTGGACGCCATGGTCACGGAATATCGCAAGCGCCGCGACTTGTTTGTCGCGCGACTCAATCGCGTCCCGGGCTTTCGCTGCCAGGTTCCGGATGGCTCCTTCTACGCCTGGGTCAACGTGGAAGACACCGGTCTCCCCGCCGAAGAAGTAGCGCGCCTCTTGCTAGAAGAAGTCGGCGTGGCCGGCATCGCCGGCGCATCCTTCGGCGCCCAGGGTAAAAACTATCTGCGTTTTTCTTTAGTGAGCGCCCGCCATCTACTCGAAGAAGCTCTGGACCGCATCGAGCACTTGTCCGTCCGCTGGCGCGCCGCTGTTGCGCGTTAAATTTTCGTGGCCTAATCCGCATGCCCGATTCTCTGCACGCGCGTCTAAAAATTGGAGTCTCACAAAAATGAAACATTTGATTCACTTCACTATCGCGATTTTCCTCAGCGCCGTCATCTCCTTCTCGTTAGCTGCTCAGGCTCGGCCCTCCGCCTCTCCCGCGGAAGTCGCCAAAATTTACGATCGCCTCCTTCCACAAATAGACAAAATCCCGATTTACGACAATCACTCACACGCCACTTTCCCCGACGATTCCGACATGGATGCCCAAGCTGCCCCGCCTGGCGAAAGCAGTGTCCTGCGCCTGCGTGAAGACAACCCCGAATTCGTCGCCGCCGCTAAATCGCTCTTCGGTTATCCCTATAACGATTTCAGCCCGGAGCACGCCAAATGGCTCATAGACAAAAAGAAAGCCGCCGAAGCGTCCGGCAATACCGCCTACTGGGACGGCATCCTCGACAAACTCAACATTGAAACCTGCCTTGCCAACCGCGTGGCTCTTGCCCCCTATCTCGATCCCAAGCGTTTCCACTGGGTGTTCTTCGTGGACTCATTCCTGTTCCCCTTCGACAATCGCGACCAGACCGGCAAGAACGGCGACATGGGTGTCTATGTCCCGCTCCAGGAAAAAGTGCTGCAGCGTTACGAAAAACAGGAAAACCTCAGCGCGCTCCCCGCCGATCTCGCCGCTTACGAATCCTTCGTGCGCCAGACGCTCGCCGACAACCAGAAAAAAGGCGGCGTGGCTATGAAGTTTGAAGTCGCTTATTTCCGTTCCCTGTACTTCACCGACCCGCCGCGCGAAAAAGCCGAAGCCGTCTACGCCAAATATCATTCCGGCGGCGTCCCGTCCGAAGACGAATACCGCACCTTCCAGGATTACATCTTCCGCGCGCTCCTAGATCAGGCCGGCAAGCTCAAACTTCCAGTACATTTTCACAGCGCCGTGGGCATCGGAGATTATTTCAGCCTTACCAACGGCAATCCCCTCAATCTGGAAAACGTGCTGCGCGACCCGCGGTACAAAAGCACCAACTTCGTGCTGATCCATGGCGGCTATCCGCACACTCTGGAAATGATCTGGCTCACCGCCGCAAAAAACGTCTACACCGACTCCTCGCTAGTGGGTTACTACGTCTATCCCTCCGAACTAAAGAACATCCTCAAGCAGTGGATTTCTCTCTATCCGGAAAAAATCATGTTTGGCTCCGACGCCTTTCCTTTCAATGACACCGTCGGGGCCGAAGAAACTTTCTGGCTAGCCGCTCGCTCTGCGCGCACCTCTCTCGCGCAGGCCCTCGCCGAGCTCGTCGCCGAAAACGCCTTCACTGAATCCAAAGCTGTGGAGCTCGCGCGTCTGTATTTACATGACAACGCCGCCAAACTTTACGGAGGATCAAAATGAGCACTCCCGAGTTGAAATACACCGCCTGGAAAGACGTCGAGCGCGAACACCTCAATCCCCAGATTGATCGCGAAATGGTCGTCGGCGACAAAATCATGCTGGCCCGCGTAATTATGAAAAAAGGCGCGCACGTCCCGCTGCATCATCACCACAATGAACAGGTCACCTACATCCTCGAAGGCGCCCTCAAATTCAACATCGGCGGCAAGGAAATCGTGGTGCGCGCCGGAGAAGTTCTGTGCATCCCACCCAACATGCCGCACGAAGCCTGGGCCCTCGAGGAAACCATTGACCTCGATGTCTTTGACCCGCCACGCGAAGACTGGCTCAATAAAACCGACGACTACCTCCGCCACGGCCGTTAAGCTTTTTCTCGCCTACTACAGTTTCAGGCGGTCGACGCTTGTGCCAAGCGCCACCGTTAAATGCGTTAAACCCGTAGACAAACCGCTACCGGGTTGTTTACCGTAGTCCAGTGGTCTGATTCCAGGCGTGGGGTCAGCCCTCAAGGGGAACATCATGAACAGGCTGCTTATTTCGTCACTACTGTTGTGCGCAAGCGTGGGCGCTGCGCGGGCGCAGCAGAACGTCGCCAACGGCGCATTATCACCCACCAACGTCGCCGCAAATTTCAGTTCCACCAGCGGTGCCAGAATTCCTTTGCTGAAGCCCTTTCCTCAAGCCGGCCCGGTTTTCATTGCCGATGCCCGCGACCTGTCATCTCCCGAACCGCCCGCACCCGCCACCATGGCTACCGCATTGGCCATTCCCATGAACGCCGCCGAGCCTTCGCCCGAGCCTAAGCCGGCCCCGCGATTTATCTACAGCGACCGCGATGACTATCGCTGGCAGCTCGCAATGGGCATTTCCTTCGAGCGCTTCCGCTCCAACATTTACAGCGCCAGCGCCATTGGCAGTGCCACCAGCCTCACGTATTTCCTGAATGACTGGCTCGGTGCGGAAGGCAATGTGAACACCTTTTTCGCCCCCAGCATTTGGAATGGCGAGCACGTCAAACTTGTGAATTATGGCGTAGGTCCAAAAATTACCTGGCGCCGCCCCCGCTGGGAGCCTTGGTTCCACGCTTTGGTGGGCGGTACGCACGCTCTTCCGCAAACCGCGGGACATAGCCAGAACGGTTTTGCGATCCAGGCCGGCGGTGGCGCCGATTACCGCTTCGCTCCCCGATTGTCAGCGCGTGCGGAGCTCAACTACGTCGCCACCCGGCTCTTCGGCCAGTGGCAGAACAACGGCCAGGCGGCACTCGGCCTGGTCTTCCACTTCTAAATCGCAACTCGTATCTGCACTCCTTTTTTAGGTCTGGATTTACTGCTCGCCGCGCTACGGGTGCATCGTCGCGGGCACCGGGCGCCCCATGGATTTTGCGTACTCCGCTTCAAACAGCGGACTCGCCGGAAATTCCTGGCTCAACTCCCGCAAAAGTTTTTGCGCCAGCGCGTCTTGCTTTTCGCGCCGCGCCGCCAACGCCAGCATGATTTTCGCGAACGGCCGCAGGTACAGGCCCGTATCCGCCGACTTTCCCAACTGCTGCATCCCCAGCTTCTTGTCTCCATGCACGCCGCCAAACGTCAAAATAAATCTCATCCCGCCCGACAGGCTTCCAATGATGTAGTTCGCCGAACCCAGCGCCACGTACGCATCGTTTGCTTCTGGCCGCTGGTGCAGCAAAGTCTTGCCGAATTCGTTGGCCAGTTTCAGCAGCTTCAGCGCTTCCAGCCGTTCCTTGCGCAAAATCATGTCCGCGTCGGATTCCATGCCCGCCGCCAGCGTCAATGCGAAAAGCGCTTCGGTATCGTTGGGGTTTGATTTCAGGCGCTGATTCGCCAGCGCTCTGGTGCGTGCCAGCGCATCCTGAAATTTGCTCATCAGTTCCGGACTGGGCTTGCCATCAATACCGCTCAGGAATTTTTTCTCGTTCAGGAAAAAATCGCTGGTCAGCACTCCCTGCCGGTAAAACTCTTCGAACAGGTAGCTGGCTGCGACCGCCACCTCGCCAAAGGGTTCCTGCGGGTGCTGCGACTCCCAGTCGTTGAATTTCATTCGCGCTTCGGGGAATTTTTGCGTGTACAGCATTTCGAAGCCGGAGGTAAGTTCCGGTATCGGAGTGAACGATGGCGCCATGGTTTCTGTCGCAGCGCTGCCCTCTCGCTTCTCCGCGGCGACAGCCGGTGTAAGCGCTACGACTGCCACCAGCGCCAATATCCATGTGCCGGAATTTCGTCTTGCGAAGCTGCTCATCGGCGGACTTCCAGTGTGCGGTTAGAACAATCCCGGTAGGAATCGCGGTTTGCCGCCCATGGCCGATCGGTAATCGGGATCGGCGAACAATACCCGCTCCTCCACCGACAGCCTCTGCGCCAGTACCGCGATGTGTCCCGCGGCCCCGATCAGCGCGGTGATCCACGCCGTGTGAATCAGCGGCAACGCCAGCATCTCCGTAAATACCGCTGCATAGTTGGGATGCCGCACGAAGCGGAAAGGTCCCGATACAATTACGCCCAGCTTGGTGGAATCCACCACTTGCACGTTCCAGTGCTCGCCTAGGGTGAGAATCACCCACCAGCGCACCGCGTTGGCGGCCAGAAAAATCGCGAACATCACTGCAGCCAGCACCGGGATAAATGGCCGATGCAGGAAAACTACTTCGACCGCCGAGCCGATCAGCACTGCGGTATGCAGCGCTACCATCCAGCCAAATCGCGGCTCCGAAACCTTCGAAGCCCCGCGCGCCACCATGCTCGCCTGGTGCCGGCGCGAAATCTGCAGCTCCACAATCCGCATGGCCGCCACCGCTACCAGCAGCGCCAGAAATGCGATGACGGTTATGTCCATTGCAGCAGCAAAAATTCCGCGCTGAATCCCGGGCCAAACGCCGCCAGCAGCGCGTACTCACCGGATTTCAGCGGACGTTTTTCCATCCATTCCTGCAGGATGAACAGAATCGTCGCACTCGACAAATTACCCACGTTCGCCAGAATGTCCCACGAAGGCTGAGTCTGGCATTTCGCGAGCCCCAGTTTCGTTTCCACGTTGCCCAGCAGGCGCGCGCCGCCCGGGTGCAGAATCCACCCCTTGATCTCTTCGCGCTTTTTCCCGCAGCGTTCCAGGAAGCCATCCACCAGCTCATTGATCTTCGCGCCGATCATTTCCGGCACATCCTTGGCCAGCAGGATGTGAAATCCGGAATCCCGCAAATCAAATCCCATCGCTCCCAGCGAGTCTGGAAACGTATACGTCTCCGAAACCAGAATCTTCGGCCCGCGCACCGCATCTTTGCCGCTCACCACTACCGCCGCCGCGCCATCGCCAAACAAAATCGAAGAAATCAGATTCGCCTGCGAAATATCTTTGCGCTGAAACGTCAGCGAGGGCAGTTCCACCGCGATGACCAGGACGTTTCCGCCCGGTTCCGCCTTAAGGAAATCCGCCGCGCGGCCCAGCGCCATCGCGCCCGCCGCGCATCCCAGCTCCGTAAACGGCATGCGTCGCACGTTGGGGCGAAAACCCATCAGGTGGATCAGGTGCGCGTCCAGCGACGGAATCATGAAGCCCGTGCACGACACCGTGATAATCAGATCAATGTCTGTGGGCTTAAGGCCCGCGCGTTCCAGGCACTTCTCCGCCGCTTCACGCCCCAGCTTGATGGCGTGCTCGATGTACTCTTCATTGGTTTTGGAGAGCGCCCGCGGCTCCACGATGTAATCGACCGGGAAAATCGAGTGGCGCTTCTCCACGCGCGCGTTGTCCACGATGCTCATCATCGCTTCCAATTTCCGCTCCGGAATATCAAACACCCGCCCCATGTAGTACTTCATATCCGCGCGGGTAATCGTGTGTGGAGGCAAAGCCGTCGCCGTCGCCGTGATGGTGCGGTGGCCGGAGGAGGCCGTTGGTTCGGTAGTTTTTTCGTTCAACGAAGCCCCTGTTGGTCTTTATTGTGGCACGAATTATGACGCTAATGGTCGCTCAAATTCCCTACAACCCCATTGGATGCATCATTCTTATCTGCGGCTGGCAAGCGGTAGACTGTACATCATTCCGGCAACAATCACCCCAGTATTTCTTTTTTTCTTTGGGTTTTAGTCCCACATCGCGGCGCGCACACTCCCAGCGAATACTGCAGACCCCGGGGACTTGGGTGGCCTACCCTTGCGATTTTGCCCTTAGCAAGGGGGGTATTTTTCGTACTTTCTTGCGGGCGAGAAATCAAAAGGGAAAGCATGCATAAACAGGCCTCGGGTGGCCTGCCCTTGCGATATTGGCATTAGCAAGGGCCTCAGCTTTCCTGGCTGGCCCGAATCTCCTGCCACCTGCGCGGCCGCCGGTTCTGCTGCAAAATTTTCTTGCGCAGCCGGATGGACTTGGGCGTAATTTCCACAAATTCATCGTCGGCAATAAATTCAATCGCCTGTTCCAGGCTCAATTCCCGGTGCGGGATCAAACGAATCGCTTCGTCCGCGCTCGAGGAACGCATGTTCGTCTGCTTCTTTTCCTTCGTGACGTTCACGTCCATGTCCTGCTCGCGTGAATTCTCGCCTACGATCATTCCTTCATACACATCAATCGCCGGCCCGATAAACAGTTCCCCGCGTTCCTGAATGTTCCACAACGCAAACGCGGTAGACGGTCCGCTGCGATCCGCCACCAGCGCGCCGGTAGGACGCAGCGCCATTTCTCCGGCGTAATCCGTCCAGCCCTCAAAAATCGAATGGATCAGCGCCGTTCCCCGTGTGTCCGTCAATAGTTGGCTGCGCAATCCAATCAATCCGCGCGAAGGAATTTTGAAATCCATGCGCACGCGCCCGGAGCCGTGATTGCTCATCTTCAACATTTCACCGCGCCGGCTGCCGATCGTTTCCATGATGATACCGATAAAATTTTCCGGAACGTCTATCACCAACCGTTCCAGCGGCTCCATCTTCTTGCCGTTTTCGTTGCGCACCACAATTTCCGGCTTGCCCACCATCAGCTCAAAACCTTCGCGCCGCATGGTCTCGATCAGAATGGCCAGTTGCAGTTCCCCGCGCCCCAGCACGCGAAACGATTCCGGCGTGTCCGTGTCTTCCACGCGAATCGAAACGTTCGTTAGTAGCTCCTTCTGTAGACGGTCGCGCAAATCTCGCGAAGTCAGGTAGCTTCCATCTTTTCCCGACAACGGACTGCTGTTCACCGTAAAAATCATCGCCAGCGTTGGCTCGTCAATAAGCAGCGGCTGCAGCGGCGTCGGGTTAGCCAGATCCGTGATGCTCTCTCCGATCTGAATTCCTTCCACTCCCGCGATGGCTACCAGGTCACCGGCCGGGACGCTCTCCGCTTCGTCGCGCTCCAACCCGCGAAACGTATATAGTTTGGTGATCCGCGTGGTAACCAGCTTTCCATCCAGCTTGAAAATCCCTACTTCGTCGCCCCGCTTTAAAGTGCCGTTGAAGACCCGCCCGATGGCGATGCGTCCCAGGAACTCGCTGTAATCCAGGTTCATCACCTGAATTTGCAGATTTCCGTTGGGATCGCCCGGTGGCGGAGGAATGGACTTCACAATCGCTTCAAACAGCGGCAGCAAATCTTTGGATTCGTCTCCCAGTTGGCGATAAGCCACGCCGTCGCGCGCGTTGGTGTAGATCACCGGAAAATCGAGCTGGTCTTCCGTGGCATCCAGGTCAATAAACAGATCGTAGATTTCGTCCAGCACCTCCTTGGCGCGAGCGTCCACGCGATCAATCTTGTTCAGCACAATGATCGGAGGCAACTTAGCGGCCAGCGCCTTCTGCAGCACGTAGCGCGTTTGCGGCAGCGGTCCTTCGCTGGCATCTACCAGCAACAGCACACCGTCCACCATGCGCAGCGCGCGTTCCACTTCCCCGCCAAAATCGCTGTGGCCCGGGGTGTCTACAATGTTGATCTTGGTATCGTGAAAAAACAGCGCGGTGTTTTTTGCCAGGATGGTGATGCCGCGCTCGCGTTCCAGGTCATTGGAATCCATCACGCGTTCCACCAACGCTTCGTTGGCGCGAAATATTCCGCTCTGCCGCAGCATGGCGTCCACCAGGGTGGTCTTTCCATGGTCTACGTGCGCGATGATGGCGATGTTGCGAATGTTCTCACTCATAAAATTTTAGCGTCGTATAGCCGCACCGCGGCCAGTCAGTAAAGACAAAAATAGCTGCTGTAACAACCAGCAGCCCGGACGGTTCTCCTCGTATTCTCAGGTGTGGTCGAGCT
>JBBRPU010000127.1:0-8475 GCA_038227545.1 Candidatus Acidiferrales bacterium | reverse complement strand
TCCACCGAGGTCCTGCTGCCTGGAATTGCCACCTGCCAGACGTGTCACGCGCCCGGCCCCGATCATGCTGAATCGCGCTGCTTCGAATGCCACACCTATCACGATTGGTCGCAGCGAAAAGAAATCACGCCGGCATTCGCATTTCCTCCGCTCAAAACCGGCGGCCACTGATCTCCCGTTGAGTTGCTCGTCACGTTCGCGCACATCTCCAGTAAAACCGCCCCTTCAATGAATTAGCTACAATTACGCTTCGCCATGCCCGCTGAAACAAATCGGCCATCCACACCGCCCGGCGTTAAAACGGCGGCTGACGCCGCGCCACCAGGCCCCGATCCTGGCCGCGCCTTCTGGCAAAACCTGACGCATTTCGATTCCACAAAACTTTCCTGGCCACGCGCTTTACGCAACGCCATCGGTGTAGTCCTTCCGTTGATTGTTGGTTTCGCTCTGCAAACCCCGCGCGGCGGACTGGTAGTCGCCAGCGGCGCCTTGAATGTTTCCTACTCCGACGGCAGCGATCCGTATTCCGAGCGTGCCCGGCGCATGCTCGCTTCCAGCGTCATCTGCGCCGTGGCTGTTTTTGCCGGCGCAATTTCCGGCACACATCAGCTCGTCGCTATCGTGCTGGCCACCGCCTGGGCTTTTGTAGCCGGAATGTTTGTCGCCATAGGCGGCGCCGCGCCCGACATTGGCGTGATCAGCTTGGTCACCCTCTTGATTTATGCCGCGCAACCTTTGACGCCCCGCCAGGCGGCCATCTCCGGAGCACTGGCGCTGGCCGGCGGTTTATTTCAGACCGCGTTATCCGTAGCTTTCTGGCCGGTACATCGCTACGACCCGGAGCGACGCGCCCTCTCAAATTTTTATCTGGAGCTCGCCAATCGCGCCGCCACAACGTTGAGCGCCACCTCCGCCCCGCTCGCCAGCGTTCACAGCGAGCAGGCTCAGGAAGCTCTAATGGGACTCGGTTCCAATCCGGGCGCGGAAAGCATGCGCTATCGCGCGCTCCTCGGTCAGGGCGAACGCATCCGTTTGAGTTTGCTGATGCTTTCGCGTCTACTGCTCCGGATGCAAAGAGAAAATCCCGATTATCCCGCCATCGAAATCCTCAACCATTATCTCGACGTCGCCTCGCTGGTCCTCAGGAACATCAGCAATCTGTTGCAGCCCGCCGCCGGAATCCGCCACCAGAAAATAAATCAGGACCTGGTGAACGCCCTCGATCGTCAAGCCGCCCAACTCCGCGAGCAGCAAGCTCCCGCTGCGCCCTCCTTCCTTTCCGCCGTTTCCAAAGACGCGGTATTTCAAATGGAGGCGTTGAACGGACAATTGCGCGCCGCACTGGATCTCGCCGGCAGCTCTACCTCAATCGACGCAGACAACGCTTCGCCAATTTTGAAAACTCCCTGGAGCGAACAATTTCGCGGTTGGATGGAAGCGCTGCGCGCCAATTTGAATTTGCCATCGCCCGCATTCCGGCATGCGTTGCGACTGGCGGTCCTCGTCGCCGCCGGCGATATCATCGGCCGCATGGTTTCGTGGCGCCGCACCTATTGGCTGCCCATGACCGTGGTCCTGGTTCTAAAGCCGGAGTTCACCGCCACCTTCACCCGCGGTCTCTTGCGCATTGCCGGCACCATTGTCGGATTATCCCTGGCCACCGCGCTTTTTCACGTGGTTCGGCTCAATGTCCCCGAACAGATAATTTTTATTTTTGCATTTGTTTTTTTGTTGCGCTGGCTGGGGCCCGCGAACTACGGAATATTCGGCGTCGTCGTCAGCGCGTTGATCGTATTGTTGCTGGCCATCAGCGGCATCGCGCCCAAAGACGTCATCTGGGCTCGCGGCATTAACACCGCCGCAGGCGGCGTTCTAACCCTGCTGGCCTATCGCTTGTGGCCCAGTTGGGAGCGCACCCGCATATCGGACCGCATCGCTCAGCTGCTGGACGCCAATTGCGACTACATCGAGAGCCTCGCTCGAGTGCGCGGGGACGACTCATCCACCGTGCAGCAGCTCGACCGCGCGCGCAGCGGAGCGCGCGTCGCCCGCTCCAATCTTGAAGCTTCCATGGACCGCCTGAGTTCCGAGCCCGGAACTACCTGCGAACAAATGAGCCGCCTGAACGGTGTGCTATCCAGCTCTCACCGCCTGGTTCATGCGTTGATGGCCTTGGACGCCCTCTTCTTGCAATCGCCAACGCTTTCGGATTCCCCGCCGCTCCAAACGTTTGCGTCCCACGTCACCAGCACGCTCAAGTTACTGGCTTCCACGCTGCGTGGTTCCCGCATTCCTCTCAAAGATTTTCCGGATTTGCGCGAAGAATATCACGTCATGATTCGGGCGCGCGGCGGCGCCCTGGATGCCGGCGGCGCACAATTTGACTCTATAAATATGGAAGCCGACCGCATCACCAACAGCGTGAACACCCTGGCCGAACAGATCATGCACTGGACGCGCTCGCCGGAGTTCGCGGCCCTGCACAAGTTGCACATGAATTCGGTGACTCAACAAACGTAGAAACTTCTGGAGTGGAGGCATTTCACTTCGGCAAACAATTTTCCGCAGAAGGGGTAGACATGCTGCAACCACGTAGAGAGTTTGTGATCTCCGCCTCGCTGCTGTTAGCGGCCGTAATTTCTAATTCCACTTCCGCACTCGCTCAATCGCGGCGCAAGTCTTTGCCCGACCCGCCCACCCCAGGCGACCCTAAACAGCGCGACAAAATGGCCGAGCGCGCCAATCCGCACGCCTCTCCGCAGGATATGCTGCGAAAACGCGAACAGGATTTCCGCGCCGGCGTCGAAAAGCTATTTCAACTGACCAGCGCTTTGCGGGAGGAATTAAAAACCACCACGACCACCGAGGTGCTCAACGTGAAAATGTACAAACGCCTGCAGGAAGTGGAGAAATTGGCCAAGCAACTGGAGTCCGAAGCTCGGGGCTAGATCATTTTTCGATGCCGAAACCCGATTAGTTTTCTTTATTGTCGCTGGAATTATCTATCGTGAAGTGCGGCAGTTTGCCGTTGTGCCCGTTTTCCTTGCTTTCCTTGGGCCCATCTTTCATCAGACCTTCCAGCGTCGTCTGCGAATGCTCGTCCACCGCGCTCACCGCCGCTACCAGGCACGAATACAGAAACGCCTTGATGCCGGTGCGGAACTGCTCCGCCGACTGCTCCGCCGCGCGCGAGACATCCGACTCCAGAGAACGCCTCCGCGTTTCACAAGCGGCGTGGCTCTCCGCCTCGATCGAAGCCATCGACGAGCTAGCCTTCTGCGACGCCTCCGAAATCATCATGTCCACCTGCGCCTGCAACTGCCGCCGAAACTCTTCCACGGCATCGCTCGCGGAACTGTGCAGCATCGCCCGCGCTTCCGCGGCCCGCGCTTCCAGTTGCGCCGACGCTTCCCGCGCCACCATCTGTTTATCTTCCATCAGGCGCACCAGGTGACGGTCGGAAACCCGTGTCGCCGCCGATTCAAATTCCTGCGTGGCGCGTTTCACTACTTCGTCCATGCGCCCCTGCACCTTATTTTCTAATAGCCCAGTATCTATCCCGTTCCTGTCGGAGGTGATCCTGTTTTCCGTAATTTCTTGGCGCGCGTCGGTAATCAATTTTTCCAGCCGCGCCGACATTTCTTCCATCTGCCGCCTCTGGCCGTCCTGCTGCTCCTGCCACTGTGAACGCACTTCGCTCAGACGCGCTTCCAGCCGGTTGAGTATGCCCTCTTCCGAGGTGCGGATCATCGGCTCGAAATTTTGCGTCGATACATCCGCGGACTGCCGCGTATTCGCGTGCTGCAAATCATCAATGGTGCGCAACGCTTTGCGCATCGCATCATCCAGTTGCGAAGTAATTGCCGATTGCATGGCCTGCTCGGCCGCCTGCTGCAGCTTCGGGCGCACCGACAAAATCAACTGGTCAGAGGTAATTACAAATCGCTCCGTTTTCGGCGCTGCCGCTTGCTGTTTTCCAGCCTCTCCCGTAGCGCCAGGCGACGGCACCGCTTGCGGACCATGCCCCGAGCTGCCCGCCGCCGAGCTACTCGACGAGCTATTCACCGCTCCATTGGCAGGAGCATTCGCATGCGGCTCGCGCGGCAAAGCTCCGCCGGTAGCCAGGTGCGTAGTGGAAAGCTCTCCATTGGTAAGTCGCTGCCAGTCCGATGGCGGTGACGGCACGCCCCAAACGTTCGATGGATTTTCCAGCTCCACGCCAATCTGAAACAATTCGCGCGGTGAATCCGGAGTATGAATAGACCTAACCTGCGCGCGCATCAGCGGCGAGTTCGGCTCACCATCCGGCTGAATCACCTGTATGCCAACCCAGGAGCCCACCGGATATTCATGCCTGGAGGGATAGCGACAACCGTGCAGATTCACGCTGACCGAGGAAGTTTTTTCTTGGAACGGCTGGCCTAATCCGTTCTTGCCCAAAATGATTAACGTAACAGGATGGTCCACACGAGTGCTGCGTCTACCTTCGATACCTGAATAACGTGCGCTGGCTGCCGGGCTCAAACCACTACCTCCGTACAAGAACTTCTCTGAGGGATGAAAGCGTACCACCGCCGTCAATAGGTATACAAACGAAACGCGCGTTGTGCAAGGTTCTTGGGGACCGATTTGGGCGGCGCGCTTGGACGCGTCCTGACACGCCGCCGTAATCTCTCGTCAACTATTCGCAAACGCTGCTGCGGTTACCTCGCTTGTGCCGCCTGCGCGCTGTCGGCGCTGAACAGCGTCACTTCCACGCGGCGGTTTTTCTGCCGCGCTTCGCGGCCCTTGCCATCGTCCACCGGCTTTTCCTGGCCCAGTCCCACGATCTGAATGCGGTACACCGGCATGTTGTGCTGGCTGACCAGATACGTCTGCACCGCTTCCGCTCGACGACGGCTCAGATCCAGGTTGTGTTCCACCGAACCGCTTTTGTCCGTGTAACCCTGAATCGCGACGAAGTATCTTTTCAGGCTTCCCACCTGGCTGGTCGCCATCTGGTCCAGTTGTCCGCGCGCATCATCCGTAAGTTTGGCGGAGTCGAACTTGAAAAGCACGGTGACGTTCCCCGCCGCCTTATAGTCATCAATGTTCCCGAGTCTCTCATTCAACTCGTTGTGCAGGTCCGCGCGCACTTGATCCGACTTCTTGGAAGCGGCGTCCGCCCGTCCCAATGCATCGGTGGCGCGATTGTCTGCGGAAGTGGCCTTCTCATCCGCCGCGCTGATTTTTGGCTCGTCGCCTTCCAGTTGCCGCTGCGTATTCTTCTGATTCTTGTCCACTTCACTGATTTTGGAGTTGGCAGGGTCGACTTGCTCCGCTACATATTTCTTCGTGGCGCAACCGCCCAGCATTAGCACGCCGGCGATCACGGTAATTTCAAGGTGCCGCTTCATAGAGATTCTCCTCATTGCGAAATTGAGCTGGGTGCTCAAACGGGCCGAAAACTTCTGTTGGCTGGGATGGAACGAATTGGAAATCTACAATTGTTTGACCAGCACATCTTACTCGAAACGCGCATAAGTTACCACAAATCGTGCTGCGTCAAACAAAAGCAAAAAATATTTTCTTTCGCGACGCGAGCTTTCCAAAAATCCTGAAACAGCTTCCGCTATTTCGTCCAACCAGTACTGCGACCATTACTTCGACGTGATTCGATCGCGAATTCTCCCATACTCTTCTTCGGTGATGACGCCCTTCCCTACCAACTCGCGTTTATCACGATAGGGACGCTGCTCCACAATCCGGCGCGCATCGCGATGCTTGATTCCGGGCAATTCTACAAGTTCACTTTCCGTGGCCTCGTTCACATTCACAAGATGCGATTTTCCCCGGCTCCATCCCTCTCTAACTCCCTCCGCCGCAGCCTGCGCTTGATCCGCGGCTTCCGCCGCTGCTTTGCCGATCTTCCTTCCCGCATCCTCCAGCGCTGGTTTGGCGCGTTCGGTAGCATTGGCCACCTCATCGCGGGTTCGCTCTTCGCGAGACCGCTCGTCCGAGGAGTCACGGTTCCACGTGCATCCCCCCGCAAATGTCGCGATGAAGATGCCGCATACAGCAACGCTTTTCACGACGCTTTTCCTACCGTTTTTCATAAAGTTATAACCCCCAACTGCGTTACCTTGCGACCCGCCTGTATGAATCGGTTTACCCATTCTACGGCAGAAGTTTCGCCTTAATTACGATGCCGGTCGGGCACATTTGGACTCTCTAATTTGCCACTGACCAGCCGCAGCTTGATGCGCACCTGATAGTGGCCCCCAATTGCCATTATCTACATGAACATGAACGACTTATCGTCCGAGAGGCTGGGCATCGCGCCCTCTCAGCCAAGTACGCCTTAAAACCTGCCCGGAATCAGGAACGGCCCCGTATTTGCACTACATACATATGCAACAAGGAGACTCCAGCTCATGAACCTTAAGTCCGTCTTCATAATCTCTGCAATGTTACTTTTTGTTTCAGCACCAGCGTGGGGCGATTCCATGAAGTTTTCTCAAAAGGGGTCTCCCGCGGTCATCCACTTCACCGATGATTCGTCCAAGTCCGGTCATTCGGACATTTTGTTCTTGAACGGATCCAACAAAGACAAGGGCCATCACTACGGATTCTTCAACTCCAACCAGAACCGTTTCCACCTGGACGTCGAAGGCCAACAATCCGATGAGCCCGTTCAGGATCCCACTTCAACTCCGGAGCCAACCTCGCTGTCGCTGCTGATCGTCGGATTGCTCAGCGTCGGAGCCTTAGCCACACGCCGCAATCTCTCCACCGTAGCGGCCCAGTAAAAACCAAACACCTCCCAAATCCAAAACAAAGCACCACCAGATCTAAGACCAAACCCCACCAGCAAAATCGCCAGTGGGGTTTTTCCTTGCCCCACCTAACCTAAACCTAAAAAAACCACGACTAAATCGCTAGCAGGTTTTTCTTTACGCCTATCCACACCTGTCATCCCGACCGAAGCGAGCCGACGCTTTTTCCTCCACTTCGCTCCGCGAAGTGGTCGGCTCGCGCAGTGGAGGGACCTCTCTTCGATTTCTCGCGCAAGCCACCTACGCTCTTTCACCATACTCGCCTGCAAGTATCACTTCCCATCGCTGGTCATAATAAATAACGGCTTCATTTCAAAGCTCGCATAGTGCGGACGCAACCGCTTGGTATTGTAATGCTCCTGTACATTCACAACTTTCTTCGTCGAGATCACCGTTTCAATCGGCACATTGTCATAGCGCCCATTCCTCAACACCACCAGCTTCCCATGCACTTTCGACAGCAATAGATCGAGAGCCAGATTCCCATACGCCATCGGCACAATAGAATCAATGGCATCCGGATCGCCGCAGCGCACCAGATACCCCAGCTTCTGATTAATGACATCCACAGTTTTCCCGTTGTTATATTTCGGCGAGAGCTCTTTTAATTTTTCCGAAACCAAATCCCCGATACCCCCAAGTTTTTTGTGCCCGAACGCGTCCGCCGCGTCGTGTTCGAACACCATCTCCCCGCCTTCGAACATCGCGCCTTCGGAAACAAGCACCGTCGAATACCGGCTGGGATTTTTCCTGCGATCCGCGCTCAACAACTCCGCCAGTTGTTCGATGTCGAATTTGTGTTCCGGAATTACGCAGCGGTTCGCGGCGCCCGCCATGGTTGGCAGCATGGCGCTGAAACCCGCGTAACGCCCGAAAACCTCCAGCACCATGAATCTTTCATGCGAGCCCGCCGATGTCCTTAGATCGTTGGTCATGTGAATAGTGCGCGTCACGCAAGTGCTGAACCCGATGCAGTAATCCGTGCCGGGCACATCGTTATCCATGGTCTTCGGAATGCCGATGACCTTGAAGCCCTCTTTATGCAAACGCACGCCGTAGCTCAGCGTGTCGTCGCCCCCGATGGGAATCAGGTACTCCACGCCCAGCCACTCCAGATTTTTCAGCACTTCCGCGGTCAAATCATTTTTGTCGGCGCTGAACGAATCTTTGAGGTGCGCCGGCACGCTCGATTTCCCCACCCGGCTGGGATTCGTTCGCGAGGAATGCAGAAAAGTTCCTCCCGTGCGTCCCGCGCGATTGACCAATTCTTCCGTCAGCAGCTGATAGCTTTCAGAATTGTCGTGCTTCTCATCGCGGACCATTTCCACCAGCCCGGCCCATCCGCGCCGGAAACCGATCACCTGGTAGCCTTCGCGCAAAGCCCGAAAGGTCACGCCGCGTATTGCCGGGTTCAGTCCCGGAACGTCGCCTCCGCCGGTCAGAATCCCGATCACGCCTTTCTTTCTGTTGATATTTGCCATAACGATATTCCTCGCTGTCCTTTCCTGCTCGTCAGAAGAGAATGAACTGCAATTATCCACAGCCGCGCGAAATTTAGAAAGGCACTATTGAGGGTAATTAATGGAAGAGTTGCAGCTCTTTTAGTTCTTGCTGAATAGTCTTGCCAGTCGCGGCTTTTTCT
This sequence comes from Candidatus Acidiferrales bacterium, assembly GCA_038227545.1. Lineage (GTDB taxonomy): Bacteria > Acidobacteriota > Terriglobia > Acidiferrales > UBA7541 > Acidiferrum. Next base: position 18 of record JBBRPU010000127.1, on the reverse strand, counting down.
TGCTCTTGCCCTTCTCTT
>JBBRPU010000126.1:0-8497 GCA_038227545.1 Candidatus Acidiferrales bacterium | reverse complement strand
TCTCTGCGCGACGCACTGGCGCAGGTAACGGTGCGATGCAGCCGCAATTTCAGGGGTAGCCGTGCGGCCCGTACCGATAGCCCACACCGGCTCGTATGCCATCAGAATACGGGAGAACTCTTCAGCGGTCAACGCGCCCAGACCGCCCGACAATTGTCGTTCGCAAATGCGCTCGGTGTGGCCGCCTTCGCGTTCGGCCAGCGTTTCACCCACGCAAACGATGGGCGTTAGTCCGGCGGCGAGCGCAGCCTTGGTTTTTTTCGCCACCGTTTCGTCGGTCTCGCCAAAGATCTGCCGGCGTTCGGAATGCCCGATAATGACGTAGCGGCAGCCAGCTTCCGCGAGCATGGCCGGTGAAATTTCCCCAGTGAACGCGCCTTCTTTTTCCCAATACACGTTTTGTCCGGCGATCGCGATTTTAGTATTTATTGCGGCGTCCACAGCGGCGGGAATAGCGGTAAACGGCGGCGCGATGACAATGTCGCAGTAATCGGCTTCCGCGGCCAGCGGCGCAAACGCGGCAAAAAAAGCGCGCGTGTCGGCGATGGTTTTGTACATTTTCCAATTGCCGGCAATAACGCGACGCCTCATTCGATTTTCCTTTTTCCAAAGCGGCTTGCGCGATTACTTTTCGGTCAGAGCGTCCACGCCAGGAAGCTTACGCCCACCCAAAAATTCCAGCGACGCTCCACCACCAGTAGAGATGTGCGAAATTTTTCCCGCAACCCCGGCCTGATGCACCGCGGCAACGGAGTCGCCTCCACCAACTATAGAGGTTGCGCCCGCGTCGGTCGCGGCCGCCACGGCCCTGGCGATTTCCAGCGTGCCCTTGGCAAACGAGGGCATCTCAAAAACACCCATGGGCCCGTTCCAAACAATTGTCTTAGCCCGCGCAATCTCCGCTGCGTACAGCGCAATGGTGCGCGGCCCGATGTCGAGACCCATCTGATTTTCAGGAGTTGTGCCTACATCCACGGTAGTCGCCGGAGCATCGGCTTTGAATTCCGGCGCGATAACGTGGTCCACCGGAATCAGAAATTTGAAATTTTTCTTACGCGCGTCATCCAGAATCTTTTTCGCCAAATCCAACTTTTCGTTTTCGACCAGCGACTTGCCGATGGGCCGCCCCTGCGCTTTGAGAAAAGTGTAGGCCATGCCGCCGCCAATAAGCATGGCGTCCGCGATCTTCATCAAATTTTCCACCACTTCAATCTTGTCGCTGACTTTTGCGCCCCCCAGAATCGCCACAAACGGACGCGCCGGATCGCTGATGGCCCTGCCAAGATAGGCCAGCTCTTTCTCCATCAGCAATCCCGCGGCCGACTGTTTCACGAAATGAGTGATACCCACCACGGAAGCATGCGCGCGGTGCGCGGAACCAAAAGCGTCACAAACAAACAAGCCGTCACATAGCGCGGCGAGCTGTTTGGAAAAGGCCTCGTCATTTTTTTCTTCTTCCGCGTGAAAGCGTACGTTCTCCAGCAGCAAAACCTCGCCGTCTTTCAGCGCCCTGCTCTTCCCTTCAGCATCGGGGCCGATGCAGTCCTCGGCAAACTGCACCGGCTTCCCCAGCAGTTCTTCCAGTTTTTTTGCCGCGGGCCTAAGAGAATACTTTTCGTTACGCACGCCCTTGGGACGCCCCAAGTGCGAAGCCAGCACCAGTCGCGCGCCTTTTTCCATCGCGAGACGCAGCGTCGGCAGCGTCTCGCGAATGCGCGTATCGTCAGTAACCACGCCATCTTTCAACGGCACATTAAAATCCACGCGCATAAAAACACGGTTGCCGCGCAGATCCAGATCATTGATGGTGAGCTTAGCCATATGAGAAAGATCCGTGGCCGCGACTAAAACTTCGCAGCCATGAACTTGATAAGGTCGCGGCACCGGCAAGAGTAACCCCACTCGTTGTCGTACCACGCCAGCACCTTCACGCATTTGTCGCCGACAACTTTGGTGTAGCCGGCATCCACGATGGAAGAATTCGAATTCCCCTTGAAGTCTGCAGAAACCAGTTCTTCTTCGGTGTAGCCCAGAATGCCTTTCATCGGCCCATGAGCGGCAGCTTTCAAAGCAGCGTTCACGGATTCAACGGTGGCCGGCTTGTCCACGAATACAGTCAAATCCACAACGCTCACGTTAGGCGTAGGCACGCGCATGGCGTAGCCGTCGAGCTTGCCCTTCAGTTCGGGAATCACCAGATGCAGCGCTTTGGCCGCCCCGGTGGAGCTGGGAATCATGTTGATGGCCGCGGCACGCGCCCGTCGCAAATCCTTATGCGGCAGGTCGAGAAGTTTCTGGTCATTAGTATAAGAATGGATGGTGGTCATGGTGCCGGCATGAATTCCAAATGTTTCGTGCAAAACTTTGGCAACCGGCGCAAGGCAATTGGTGGTGCAGGAAGCGTTGGAGACAACGTTGTGCTTCGCGGCGTCGTAGGTGTTGTCATTCACGCCAAGCACAAAGGTGGCGTCAGGCCCCTCGGCCGGAGCGGAAATGATCACCTTCTTCACCGAGCCGCGCAGATGTTTCTTGGCGTCCGCGCCCTTGGTAAAAAGCCCAGTGGACTCCACAACGATATCCGCGCCCACTGACGCCCAGTCAATCTCGCCAGGATCCTTGGTTTTGAAAACTTTAAAACTCTTGCCTTCCACGCTGATGGTGTCTTCCGTATGCGTAACCTTGTGCGGCAGGTTCCCCAGCACCGAATCGTATTTAAGCAGGTGGGCCAGCGTCGCAGCGTCGGTGACGTCGTTCACCGCCACAAACTGAATATCCTTATCGTCCAGCGCCGTGCGCACTATGTTGCGCCCGATGCGGCCAAACCCATTGATTCCAACTTTGATCGGCATTCTTCCTCCGTTGCGGAAATGAAAACTTGCGCCCAGGTCTGCGTAAATTCAGCCGTGGTGTAGAACAGGAAATGCTATGGGCACGCTGGGTAAAAGTCAAACGCGCGTTAAAAGTGGGCGCAGCGTCGCGTGCCTAAATGAATCTGCAGATTCCCCATTTGGCACGGGATTCCATAACAGCTAAGTTATTCTGCTGGCAACCTCGCCAACCAAAAATTCTCCGTCTCTCGAATCAAGCACTTACCAGCACGACTCCCGCCGAGCCAGCCCCCCAACCCGCTTCTTCTCTTTGGCACGAATAATGCAATCAAATCAATCTGCAATATCAGAATGAATTCGCTCACCTCCCGGTCATGCGAATTTACGGCTCAAGAGTTTCCGATTAGTTCGCCGCGTTTCAGCTTGCATGCGCCGGCCGATCAGCGTCAGATGCCGCTCGCCTTGGACAGATGGACAGGAGAAATTATGCGCACAGCTTCAGTACTGAAAGCTCGAATTCACACACTGGTCACGATCGGGTTCCTGTTAGCGACGCTGCTGTCCGGGTGCGGCCGCGAACAAGTGCCGGTGGTCGCGCCAGCGATCGTAAGCGTGACGCCCACGAACGGCGCAACCGCAGTTCCCGTGGCGACGCTGGTGACCGCGACCTTCAACAAGGCCATGAATCCCACGACCATCAGCACCTCGACGTTCACGCTGGCGGATCCCACGGGCGCCGCGGTAGCCGGCACGGTGACATACTCCGGCACGACCGCAACCTTTACTTCGACCTTTCTTCTGGCTCCCAGTTCCCTGTATACCGCCACTATCACCACCGGAGCCGCGGACGCTATCGGCGCGCACCTGGCGAGCAATTTTATATGGAGCTTTACGACTGGCACGATCCCCACGGTAATTTTCACTAATCCGGTCAACGGCGCGACCAATATCGCCATCAACCGCAAAATTACCGCAACGTTCAGCGAAGCCATGAATAGCGCCTCAGTCACCGCCGCGGGAACATTTTCACTGGCGCTCGCGGGAGTTGGCGGAGCGCTCGTACCCGGCACCGTCACCTACGTAGCGGGAGCGAACACCGCGACGTTTGCGCCAGCGGTGAACCTGCTGCCCAACACGCAATACACCGCGACCATCAGCACCGCAGCGCAAAGTGCGGCAGGCAATAACCTGGCGGCTAACTATGTATTCAGCTTCACCACCGGAGCGACGGCAGATGTTACGCCACCTACGGTGATTGCGACGGTTCCCGTCTCCGGCGCCACCAATGTGCCTACCAATCAGATCATTACCGCAACATTCAGCGAGGCCATGGATCCGGCGACTATCACAGCGACGGGAACCTTCACCGTAGCGGTCGCGGGAGTCGGCGGCGCAGCAGTTACGGGAACAGTCAGCTACGCGGGCACCACCGCGACGTTCACGCCTACCGCAGCACTGACCGCGAGCACGCAATATACCGCCACCATCAGCAATGCCGCGCTGGACTTGAGTGGCAACGCGCTGGTCGCAGGCGTTGCGCCGAATCCGTGGAGCTTCACCACCGGCGCGGGCGCGGACACCACGCCGCCCACCATCACGTTGACAAGTCCCGCAGATGCGGACGTCAATGTCACGCTAAACAAAGCGGTGAGCGCCACCTTCAGCGAGGCCATGGATCCCGTGACGATTACCGCCGCTGGAACTTTTACGCTGGCGGTCGCCGGAGTAGGCGGTGCAGATGTTCCGGGGACCGTTACCTACGATGCGCTAACGAATATCGCCACCTTCACTCCCGCGGCAAACCTGACCGCCAGCACGCAATACACCGCGACCATCACCACCGCCGCAAAAGACCTGGCAGGAAACGCGCTTGCCGGCGGCCTGGTTCCTGATCCGTGGAGTTTTACGACCGGACTTGCCCCGGGACCGGTGGGACCAAATCTCGGAGCGGCGCTGACCTTCGGAGCATTTGGCGGCGGTGCCGGCATCACCAACCAGGGCACGCAGACGATAATCAACGGAGACATCGGCACTACGGGAACGTCCACGGTAATCACCGGCTTCCACGACGCGGGAGTGGGCTGCACCTACACCGAAACAGGCAGCAACATGGGCCTCGTCAACGGAACCATTTTCACCGCGCCTCCACCACCGACAGTCGGCTGCCCGTCGGAAGGCACCGCCAGCACTTCGGCTACCGCGAATCAGGCCGCACTGGACGCTCTGGCGGCGTACAACGATCTTTCTCCCGCATCACGTCCGGGCGGCGTTGATCCTAATGCCGGACAACTCGGCGGGCTGACGCTGGCCCCAGGGATTTACAAAGCGGCGAGCGGCTCATTCCTGCTTACCGGTTCGGACCTCACACTCGACGGCGGCGGAGACGTGAATGCGCTGTGGGTATTCCAGACCGCCAGTTCGCTTACGGTGGGCGGGCCTGGAGCACCACGCAACATCATCCTGATCAATGGCGCGCAAGCCAAAAACGTGTTCTGGCATGTCGAGAGCTTCGCCACCATCAACGCGGCCGGTGGCGGATCGATGGTCGGCACCATCATTGCGGCTTCCGGCGTGACTTTTTCTACCTCGGGAAATGCCGCGGTAGTCACCCTGAACGGACGAGCGCTGGGGCTGAACGCCTCAGTGACCATGGTGAACACCGTTGTAAATGTTCCTTAGACAACTGCACCTCGTCGAGGGGTGCAGCACAAGCAGCGAAGCGGTGTGAGGGTGGCACTCACACCGCGGGCCTGGTAGTAAGCGACAAAATCGGTAGGCATAAATTAAGGGGAATACAAATGGAATGTACGGCGCGACGGATGGCAGGCACGATGGCTCTAGTTTTAGGTCTGACTCTGGGATGGGCATCGGCGCTCTATGCCGACGACACCGTCACACCGAAGAGCAAGTCCAGCGGTGATAATCTCTCGACCTCTGCAACCTGGCGCGATTCCGCCGAAGCTACTCCCTCGCTCTCGCTGACGGACTGGGCCGCGCGGCCCGAGGCTCCGCCCGCACCCGGTGCCAGGCCCCACTCGTGGGAAGAGTCGCAATCGTCCACTCCCAAAGTGGAATGGTTCCTCGGATATTCCTTCTGGCGCGCTATGCCCACCTCCGACAGCAACCGCATGGCGTATCTGCATGGCGGCAGCACCTCGGTGGCTTTCAACTTCAATCGCTATTTTGGTTTGGTAGCAGATTTTGGCGGCTACGCCAACAGCCGCGTAACGCTGTTCAACCCGTCGGCGAGTCAGAACTTCGATTCGAACGGCCGCGCGTACACCTATTTGTTCGGACCACGATTTTCTTACCGCCACTATGAACACTTCACGCCATTTTTCGAGGCGTTGGTCGGTGGCACGCATGCATCTTCCGTCACCATTTCAGGATGCACCGGTGATCCAGCTTGTACACCGCTGGCGTCGGAAAACGCCTTCGCAGGCTTGCTCGGCGTAGGTTTCGACATTCCGATTACCCGTCACGTGGCGTGGCGCTTAATCGAAGGGGATTTCCTGGCCACGCGATTTCATAATCCGTTTTCCGCAAGCGGTGGCCGCGACTGGCAGAAAAATGTGCGGCTGTCTTCCGGGCTGGTGTTTCGATTCGGCGGGAATCCGCCGCGGCAACCAGCGGTGCCCATGTCCGCTACCTGTTCAGCGGACAAAGAGATGGTTTACCTGGAGTCCGGTGATGTCATCGCCGTGCACGCCCAAGCCAGCAGCTCCGAACAATATCCCGTGAATTATTCCTGGAGCGCCAGCGATGGCGCGGTGGACGGCAATGGCGCTGACGTGCGCTGGAGTTCAGCGGGTCACCGCAGCGGCGCGTATGTGATTAAAGTGCGCGTGGAAAACGGCCGGCATGGCTCGGCGGACTGCTCCGTAAATGTTCGCGTAGAGCCGCGGCCAAATCGCAACCCCACCATGACCTGCAACGCGGATCGCAGCACTATCACCGTAGGCGAAGCGGCCATGATCACCGCAAGCGCCAGCGATCCTGACGACGATCGGTTGACACTGAGCTGGAGCGCCAGCGGCGGGCGCGTGGACGGCTCCGATGCTTCCGTGAAATTCCGCAGCGATGGCGTTGCGCCTGGCTCTTACACCGTTTCTGGGCGCGCGGACGATTCACGCGGAGGCACCGCGGATTGCACCGTTAACGTTCAGGTGGAAGCCGTGCGCGTCCCGGCGGAAGTGCAGGAGTTGGAAGCGCGGCTCGCACTGCACAGCATCTACTTCGCGACAGCGCGTCCGACGGTCCTCAATCCCACGGGCGGTGTGGTGGAGAGCCAGCAAAACGTGCTGGTCGCACTGGCGCGCGACTTCAGCCGCTACCTCACCTTCAAGCCGCAAGCACACCTGATTCTTCAGGGACACGCGGATCATCGCGGCTCAGAGGAATACAACAAGGCGCTAACAGAACGGCGCGTGGAGCGTACCAAGAACTTCCTCGCCGAGCATGGAGTTCCGGCCAGCAACGTAGAAACGCAGGCACGCGGAGAAGACGATAATCTGAGCGCTGAGCAGGTTAAGCAGCTTATCGAGCAGAATCCTGATCTGAGCAACGAGGAACGCCAGCGCTTGATGCACAACCTGGCCGTAATTGTCCTCGCCAACAACCGCCGTGTGGATGTCTCCCTGAGCACCACCGGACAGCAATCTGTGCGGCAATATCCATTCAACGCGAAAGACGCGCTCACGTTGTTGAGTCCCAGCGGTACCGACGGCGAGAAGCACGCCAGAACACCGCGACGCAAAGTAGCCAAGCCGTAAGCGCAATTGCCGCGGCAGCCAGTTCGCCCAGCATCAGGGCGACTTGCCGCGGCAAACCTGCCGGTCAGTGGCACCAAACTTTAGAACGTGTTGGAAGTCACCTCGGGAAGTTGCTGCCCCAATTACGGTCAGAAGTTACTGCGGGAAGTTACTGCGGGAAGTTACTGCGGGAAGTTACTGCGGGAAGTTACTGCTAGAAAGTTATTGCGGGAACTGCTTCACGCTGGTCACGCGCTGGCCGGTGAAGCGCACAAACACGGTCTTCGAAGGTGGCTGACCGTAAATCCAATCCTCAATGTCGTTGCCTTCGGAGTCGCGCTCGCGAACTTTGTGCTCGGGCTTGCCGATGGCCGCCACCACTTCTTCACGATCCATGCCCACGACGGGCTTGCGATCCTGAATGGCTTTCCGCATCTCGATGGGCAGCGTGTCAAACCACTGCACGGAAGCGGAGCGCTGCTTGCTGAAATCCAGAAACGGCGCAAGAATTTTTTTCAGATCCTCAGGCGCGAGGTCAGGAAGCGCCTGTGCGAAATCCAGAAACAGCGTGCTGCCCAATCCCGGCTGCATTCCTGGAGGACCGGGATCCTGCTGCGCGGAAGTGGTGCGCGCCGTGGGGATGCCGCCCATCTCCAGGTGAATGCGATCGCGCAAACGCTTTTTGCCCCGGCCGCCACCATTTAAATCCACAATGATCTGGCGGTCGTGAAATTCGAGCTTGGTGATCTGCACGTGGTCGCCGGTATTTACGGCCGCGCCGTGCGTGGCCACCTGGCGATCCAGCATATTGGCATCCAGCGGCTGACCGATATGTACGATGAAGCCTTCTTTGCCGGCGGGGAGCGGCTTGATGGCCTTGGCGTACTCCCCCGACACGTAGCGAATCAAATTAAGTTT
>JBBRPU010000125.1:0-8507 GCA_038227545.1 Candidatus Acidiferrales bacterium | reverse complement strand
GGCGTGCTCCTGAATATCAGCCAGCAGGCGACGGAGAATTAGGGTTGAGTAGGTGTTGAATGAAGTGCAGAGAATAATTTTTGTGAGACGCGCGTGAAACTTTTAATCGCAGGCGGAGGCACCGGGGGGCACGTGTTTCCGGCGCTGGCGATTGCGCGCGAGTGGTTGTCGCGAGGGAGCGAGCGAGAAGTGGTGCTGGTGGGAACAATTCGCGGAATAGAAATGAAGCTGGTGCTGCAGGCGGGGCTGCCGCTGGAAACTTTGCGCGTGGGCGGTTTGAAGGGCAAAGGTGGAAGCACGCTGCTGAAGAATCTTTTGAAACTTGCTCCGGCGATGCTGGATGCGGCGCGGGTGCTGCGAAAACACAAACCAGTGGCGGCGTTTGGCGTGGGCGGCTACGCGGCGGGGCCAATGCTGCTGACGACCTGGATGCGCGGCGTGCCCAACGTAATTTTTGAGCCGAACGCGGAGCCGGGATTCACGAATAAAACTTTGGCGCGAATTTCGCAGCGCATTGCCACCGGCTATGAAATTTCTGCGCGCGCGTGGGGGGCGAAGGCGGTGGTAACCGGCTGCCCAGTGCGGCCTGAGTTCCTGGCCATCCCGCCGCGCGTTCCTGGAAAGCCATTGCGGATGCTGATAACCGGAGGAAGCCAGGGAGCTTTGCCGGTGAATCGTGCGTTCGTGGATGCCATGGATGCGCTGGCCACGCGGAAAAATGAATTGAGCATTGTGCATCAGACGGGCGAGCGCGATTACGACGCGGTACGTACCGGTTATGCGCGGCGTGAAATTTTGGCCGAGGTGGTGCCGTTTCTGAATAACATGCCGGAGCGTTTTGCGTGGGCGGATATTATTGTGTGCCGCGCGGGAGCGATCACGGCTGCGGAAGTTGCGGCGGCAGGACGAGCGGCAATTTTTATTCCGTTCGGACGCGCCACGGACAGCCATCAACTACGCAACGCACAGGAAATGGCGAAGAATGGCGCCGGACGGGTGATCACGGAGTCCGAGTTGACCGGCGAGCGGTTAAGCAAAGAAATTTTTGCGTTGCTGGATAACCCGGTGGAGATCGAACGCATGGGCGCGGCCGCGCACGGACTTTCACGGCCACATGCGACGCGCGACATTGTGGATTTGATCGAGCAGGCCGCGGGGATCAGCAGGGCAAAGGAAAATGTGCAGGCGGCGGGCGCGGGCGCGTCGAGGCCGGGCGCGCGTTCGAGCGAAGCCGCGCAGGAAGTGACGCGATGATGGTGAGCTTTCGCAATTTTCAGCGCATCCACCTGGTGGGCATCGGTGGAATTGGCATGAGCGGCATCGCCGAAGTGCTGTTGACGCTGGGCTACTCGGTTTCGGGCTCAGACAGTAAGCCTTCACCGATCACGGAGCGGCTGGCCAAGCTTGGCGCGACGATTTTTGATGCGCACGAAGCCGTCAATGTGGATGGCGCGCATGTAGTGGTGACTTCTTCCGCGATCAACTCGGGCAATCCGGAAATTATCGAAGCGCACAAGATGAAAATCCCAGTAATTCCGCGCGCCGAGATGCTGGCGGAACTGATGCGGTTGAAGTACGGGATCGCCGTCGCGGGTGCGCACGGAAAAACGACGACTACCTCTATCGTTGCGTCGGTGTTGGCGGCGGCGCATCTGGATCCGACATTTGTCATCGGCGGGCGAGTAAATCAGGCGGGGACTACCGCGAAACTGGGAAAAGGCGAATATTTCGTGGTGGAAGCGGACGAGAGCGACCGCAGTTTTTTGCTGCTGGCGCCGGTTGTGGCGGTAGTGACTACCATTGATCGCGAGCATCTCGATCAATACACCTCGCTCGAAGATATTCAGGATGCGTTCATTCAATTTGTAAATCGCGTTCCGTTTTATGGCGCGGCGATTCTGTGTCTGGATGAACCGAATGTGCAGGCAATCATTCCGCACGTGAAGCGGCCCATCATTACTTACGGGACTTCGAGCCAGGCGGATTTGGTGATTAGCGATATCAAGCTGGAAGGATTGGTGAGCGAGTTCACCCTGACGTTCAAGGGAGAAAATCTTGGCAGCTTCCGGTTGATGCATCCTCCTGGAATTCACAACGTGCGTAACGCCGCAGCGGCGGCCGCGGTGGCGCTGTATCTCAATGTTCCTGTGGAACTGATTCGCGATGGGCTGGTGAAATTCTCGGGTGTGGGGCGGCGCTTCGACATCAAGGGTGTGGCCAACGACATCACGGTGATTGATGATTACGGACATCACCCGGTGGAGATTCGCGCCACGCTGGAAGCGGCCAAAATCTGCAAGTTCGATCGCTTGCTGGTGCTGTTTCAGCCGCATCGTTTTTCGCGCACGCAACATTTATGGGACGAGTTCTGCCGCGCGTTCAATCTGGCGGATGTGCTGGTGCTCACCGACATTTATCCTGCGAGCGAAGCCCCTATCGCCGGGGTCACAAGCGAAGCGCTGGCCGACGCCATACGCAAAGCCGGGCACAAGCACGTTTACTATTTCCCGACAATACAAGCGGGCATGGAGTGCTTGTTAAAAGAGGTGCAGGCCGGCGACGCCATCCTGACTATCGGTGCGGGCAGCATCAGCCGCGCCAGCAACGAGATTCTCGCGGCACTTCGTGCGGAGCTTCCGGCGGAACATGCGCGTTGAAGATCAAAAGGTTCTGGCGGCGCTCGCGGATTCAGGCGTCGAGTTGAAACCGGGCGCTTCGCTCGCGGAGATTACTTATCTCGGGATCGGCGGCACCACGGATCTGCTGCGGCTCACCCGGCATGAAAGCATTCCTGACGTGGTGAAGCTGCTGGAAGCGAACGGGATTCCCTTCAAATTTATCGGCGGCGGCTCAAACCTGCTGGTGGTTGATGGCGAACTGCCGTGGGTGGTGCTGCAACTGGCGCAGCCGGACCCGGACGTGGTGATTGAAGGAAATTTCGCGATGGTGGACGCGTCCGCGGACCTTGGACGCATGGTGACGATGTGCGCGAAGCACGACCTGGGCGGGATGGAAGGGCTGATCGGCGTGCCGGGAACGGTCGGGGGCGCGTTGCGGATGAACGCCGGCGCTTACGGAATCCAGATTGGAACGTACGTGCGAGAAGTGAAAGTGTATCGCGCGGCGGCACGCGCCATAGAAATCCTCAAGGGCGATCAAATTTCTTTTGAATACCGGCATACATCGTTTGCGCCCGATGATATGATGCTCGCGGTGAAGCTGGAACTTCCCTCCAAAGCATTTCGCGAAATTCTCCAAGGGATTCGTATCTGCAACGAAAAACGGCGGGCCAGTCAGCCGCTGGGCCAAAAAAGTGCTGGATGCATTTTCAAAAATCCTCCTGGTGCGTCCGCTGGACGCATGATTGATGAGCTGGGTTTGAAAGGATTGTCGGTGGGGGATGCGCGCGTCAGCGACCGCCACGCCAACTTCTTCGTCAACGCGGGAAAAGCCGGCGCCTCGGATATGCTGGCGTTGATCGCGGACGTTCGCGAGCGGGTACATACGGCTTACGGCTTCGAACTGGAAAACGAGGTGGTGGTATGGAACGCATAAAAACCATCTCGCGCAAGTCTGGAGCTCAGGCGGAAACGTACCGGCCGGAATTATTGGCCGATGAAGAGCCGCGCTATTTGAGGCGGCAGAAGCCGGTGGAGATTCGGCGTAAGAAATTCGCGGGGCGCGGCTGGTCGTTTTACCGCCGGGTGGCGATTTTAGGCGTGGCGGGAATCGCCGGTGTGGCCGTGGTGGTCGCAGGGGTCAGATGTCTTTTGTATTCGCCGCAATTCGCGCTAGCCAAGCCGGAGCAGATTGATCTCAACGGAAATAAGATTGTCACGCGCGAAGCGGTGCTGAAACAGTTTTTGCGCGACAGAAACAAAAGCGTTTTGCAGATCCCGCTGGACAAGCGGCGCAGCGAGCTGGAGCAGTTGCCGTGGGTGGAGTCCGCCAGCGTGCAGCGAATTCTGCCGAATCGTATTCGCGTGGAGCTGGTGGAGCGCACGCCCATCGCGTTCGCACGCGGCGGCAACCAGTTGTATCTGATTGATGCGCACGGCGTGATTCTGGATCGCCCGCAGGGGCAAGACTGGCATTTCCCCATCGTCAGCGGCGTTTCGGAAGAGTTGCCGCGCGACCAGCGCGAAACGCGCATGCAGAGTTACCAGGACTTCGTGAAGGCCATTGATCTGGTGCGCTCGGGTTCGTCGGATCAGGTGAGCGAAATTGATTTGGCCAGCACGCGTGATTTACGCGCGGTGATGACCGGGCTGGCGGGGCCGACGGATCCGCAGGCGGTGACCATTCATTTTGGCGCCGGAGACTTCACCGCGAAATACCGGATGCTGGCGGAGAATTTTTCGCAGTGGCAAGCCAATGCCGGACGCGTGCACTCGATAGACTTACAATACTCACGCCAGGTGATTTTGAATCCCGACTCCAGCGCGGGCGTAGCGGTGGCCAAGGCCAGGTAACAGACGTCAACAGGCGGCAACAAACGGCAACAAGAGTAGCGCCAGGATACGGACAGGAAGCAAGGCAGGAGCGGCACTTTGAGCAAGCGAGATAAATACGTAATCGGGCTGGACATCGGCAGCACAAAAACTTGCGCGCTCATCGCGGAAATTGATGAGGAGCAGGTGAAGTTTCTGGGTCTGGGCGCGGCTGAATCGAAAGGCTTGCGCAAAGGCCTGATCGTAAATCTGGATTCGACGGTGAGTTCTATTCGGCGCGCGGTGGAAGAGGCGGAGAGCGTTGCGAACGTGCCGGTGGAATCCGCGGTGATCGGGGTGGCGGGAAATCACGTGCGCGGCGTGAACAGCCGCGGGGGAATTACGCTGGGGCCGCGCCCGCGAGATATCGAGAGAGAAGATGTTCGCCGGGCCATTGATGCGGCGCGAAATATTTCGTTGCCGGAAGATCGAGAAGTGCTGCACGTTTTGCCGCATGAATTTCGCGTGGACGCACAGGAAGGAATCCGCGACGCCGTGGGGATGGTGGGGCATCGCCTGGAAGCCAATGTTCACGTGGTGACTTCTTCGGTGGCGGCGACGCAGAATTTGGTTACGGCTGCGAACAAAGCCGGAATTTTAATCAGCGACACGGTGCTGGAGCCGCTGGCTTCCGCGGAATCGTGCCTGACGCAGGACGAGCGCGACCTGGGCTGCTGCCTGCTGGACATCGGCGGCGGCACGACGGAAGTCATCGTTTACGGCGGTGGCGTGGTGCGGCATACCAGCGCAGTGCCCATTGGCGGCGATCATTTTACGAATGATCTCGCGGTGGGCTTGCGAACGCCTATTCCCGAAGCGGAAAAAATCAAGCGGCGCAACGGCTGCGCGACTTCGGCGCTTTTGCGCGAAGACGGCGCGATTGAAATTGCCAGCGTGGGCGACCGGCCTCCGCGAACTATTTTTGCGCGCATGCTGACAGACATTATCGAGCCGCGCGCGATGGAATTGCTGGCCATGATTCGCGACGATCTGCGGCGGGCCGGACTCGAAACGCAAATCCCCGCGGGATTTGTGTTGTGCGGCGGCGGCGCGCGCTTGCACGGCTTCGATGAATTAATCGAGCAAACGCTGCACCTGCCGGTGCGCATCGCGGAGCCCAAAGGTTTGGCTGATCTGCCGGAGTTGGTAGCGCAGCCGGAATATGCAACGGTCATTGGATTGGTGATGTACGGCGCGCGGGCGCGGCGAAACGCGCCGCAACGCGCCGGGAATCTGGTATCTAAATTGAAAGCCATGTTTGCCGGGGCCTCGTGACCCTGCCCGAACGCAGCGCGGCAAATATGGAGAATGTCGAGGGAGCATGCCAATAAAAGAGCAAGGAATCCGGATGAGCTTCAGCGAGGAGCTGCAGCCGGCAAAAATAAAAGTGATCGGAGTGGGAGGCGGCGGGTGCAACGCCGTCAACCGCATGATTCGCGCCAAGGTGGAAGGCGTGGAGTTCATCACCGCGAATACCGACCTGCAGGCGCTGAAGCTTTCGCAAGCTCCGGTGAAATTGCAGTTGGGCGCGAAACTGACCAAGGGACTGGGCGCGGGTGCCAATCCGGAGGTCGGCCGCAAAGCCGCGCTCGAAGACACCGAGAAAATTATCGAGGCGCTGGAAGGCTCCGACATGATTTTCATCACCTCGGGTCTCGGCGGAGGCACCGGCAGCGGCGCCGCGCCAGTAGTGGCTTCGCTGGCGAGTGAGTTGGGCGCGTTGAGCGTGGCGGTGGTTACCAAGCCGTTTGCGTTTGAAGGCAAGCGCCGCATGATGCAGGCCGAGCAGGCGCTCGAAGAATTAATCGGCGCGGTGGACACGGTCATCGTCATTCCCAACGAGCGTTTGATGGAAACGGTGGAGCGGGGCACGAGTTTTTTTGACGCGTTCCGTATCGCGGACGATATTCTGCGGCAGGCGGTGCAGGGAATTTCGGACATCATCACGGTGCCCGGAATTATCAATCGCGATTTCGCTGACGTGAAAGCGATTATGTCCGGCCAGGGTTATGCGGTGATGGGCACCGCGGTGGCGACCGGCACGAATCGCGCCGTGGATGCCGCGAATCGCGCCATTGCCAGTCCGTTGCTGGAAGATAATTCCATTCAGGGCGCGCAGGGCATTCTTATCAATATCAGCGGCAGCTCCAGCTTGACGCTGCATGAAGTGCATGAAGCGAGCAGCGTGATCCAGAAGGCCGCGCACGAGCACGCCAACATTATTTTCGGTGCCGTGCAGGATGACGCCATGAAAGACACCATCAAAATCACGGTAATCGCAGCAGGCTTCAAAGACGCGAATAAAAAGAACACGCACCAGCGGCCGTCGTTCCTGGCAAAAACGTGGAAGGCTGCGCCGGAAGTGCAAGAGGTGCAAATTTCCCAGCAGATTCAGGAAGAAGCGCCGCCACCTCCTGCCGCCCCAGTGGTGCACCATGTGCAGGTGCAACCGCCCGTGCGTGAAGTGCGCAATGAAGTGCAGATCGACGATCTGGATGTGCCAACCTTCCTTCGCCGCCAAGCCCAAAAGGCTGGCGCGTAACAGACCAAGGTCCGCAGTTTGCAAATCTCAAAAAGGGCGCGGATAACCGCGCCCCTTTTTTCGCCCGCACTCATTTTTCTTCAATAGAACCTGTCGCCGACCTTTTCTTTTGAACTGCCACGCCTGACGTATTACGTTTTTTGCCGCCGGCCAACCACCACGCTACATGTCTTTCCGAACCCGGCTTTTCTGGCGGTTGAGGAACCTGTGTTCGCTTTAACCGGTGACCGATCGCAATTTATCAGCAAGGTCCCGCACGCCGCGCTCAAACCCAACGTAATCGGTACGTGGATAGGGAAGCACACTGCTTAGGCCAGCGTGAAATTCTGTGGCGTGTGTAGCGCTAACGAGCGGATTAATGTTTGCCGCGCTGATACCCGCTCCGGGCACGACGATGATGCGGCCTGCAGCAGCGGTTATCAGTTCAGCGATAATGTGCATTCCTTCGAACGCTGTTTTTGCACCGCCGGAAGTCAGAATTCGCGTGGCACCCGTTTGAATCACATCCTCCACAGCTTGCAAAAGATAGGCCGTTTCATCGAAAGCCCGATGGAACGTAACCGGCAAAGGATACGCGAGCGCGACGAGCTCGCGGGTCCGCTCGATGTCCACGCAAGGTCCAGGCTTCAGAACGCCGAGCACGATTCCGTCCGCGCCAGCGGTCTTAGCGGTGACGATGCCAACCTTCATTTCCTCAAATTCCAGAGTGGAATATAAAAAATCTCCAGCGCGAGGACGAATCATTACAAAAAGCGGTATGTGCAGAAGGGCGCGAACGGCGTTGAGGAATGCAGTGGGCGGAGTAACTCCACCCAAATGTAAATCGCTGCAGAGTTCAACGCGATCGGCGCCGGCGCGCTGTACAGCTTCGGCGGCTTCCACGCTTTCAACAGCAATCTCGATGAGGGGAACGGTCTTCACGATTGATGAAGAGCATCATAACGCGAGGCCTTGCGTTCCTTCGTCGTCGGTTCAAATCCAGCCGAGCGAAGCGAAGGCGGTAATGCAAGCGCAGCCGAGCGCGATGCCGAGGACCATGCCGGCCAGCACGTCGCTGAGGAAGTGCATGCCCAGGACAATGCGCGAAAAAGCGATGCTCAGGGCCACAAAGAAGAGCATGCCCTCCAGGCCGGGATAAAAATAGCTGAGCACCAGCGCAATGGAAAAAGCCGTCATGGTATGGCCGGAGGGAAAAGAGAATTTGTCGGGCGGCAAAACTTTGGACCAGCAGTGCGGCTCAAACTGACAAGGCCGCATGCGATGGCTCAGATGCTTGAGGGCTTTGAACACCAGGACGCCACTGGCAGCGGCGGAGCCGGCCGCGCCCACGGCGGCGACGCGTTGCGGTCCGCCCCAGGTCAGGAGCATGAAGGCCAGTCCATACCACAGCCAGCCATCGCCCAGCCGCGTGGATAAAATCATCCAGAAGCGAAACCAGCGCGGCGCACGCCAGCGGTTCATCTGCCGCATGACGC
>JBBRPU010000124.1:0-8508 GCA_038227545.1 Candidatus Acidiferrales bacterium | reverse complement strand
CTGATTCTTGCGCTCGTAGGCGATGCGCGCGTCTTCCGAATTCTGCACGCGCGTCTTCAGTTCTTCGAGTTGATCGCGCAGCCAGGTGGTGGCCCGGGTGGTGGAATCTATCTGATCCTGGAAATTTTTATGAACGTAAGTATCCAAATGCGCGTTCACGATTCGCGCCGCCAGTTGGGGATCGGTAGACTCGAAACTCACATCCATCAACCGGCTGTTAGGGACGCGCCTCACGCCCAGGCTTCCGAGGAATCCCGCCAGTTCCGGAGGACGTTTCTGATTCGCCAGGCTGCCGATGGCTACCGCTTCCGACGGACGCGCCGAGAGCCCACTGTTGCGAATGGTCTGCAACGCCAGCGTTTCACTCGTTAATATCTTCGACTGTGTCTCGATGTAGCTTTCGGAGTCCATCATCACGTCATAGGCATCGGTGCCTTGAAACGGCAGGATGTTGAGTTTTCGCGGTCAATCTCCACGCGCGCGGTAGCCACGTATACCGGTTGCATGCGGAAAGTGGCGATGGCCACGATAGTCACCACCGAAAGCATGAAGGAGAGAATCAGCCACTGATGCTTTCGCAGAATCAGCAGGTAGTCGTAAAGATGCGGTTCCCGAGGAGAAAGTTCCCACGCAGGCAGATTGCCCGCCACCGGCAGTAACTCAACAGCTCCGTTGGAACCGTTTAACGGTGTCCCGTTTGTGCCGTTGTTCATCATCTCAGCGGTTTGCTACACGATATAACGCCACGCTGGTACCCACTGACAGCGCCACCTCGGTCGCCCGCAAGAGCACTTGCTTCGCGGTGCTTTCCGGCACATACAAAATGTCGCTCGGTTGCAGCTTCACATCCTCGGATTCCCGTTTCACAATTTTTTTCAGATCCAGCATCTGTTCGTGTTGCTGCCCCTGCAGATCTCTGCGGATAATCACGGCGTGATCGGATTTCGCGGTGCGGTTCTAGCCCCCGGACAACGCCATCATCTTTAACGCGGTCATCTGGCTGCGATCATTGGCCAGTACGTAACCCCCGGGCCTCACGATCGCGCCCAACACATACACGATCCCCGCGTGCGGCACGGTGACGATATCGCCGGCCTGCAGAATCACATTGTTGGCGGCGTCTCCACTCTCCATAAGTTCGTTCAAATTTACAGTAATGGTGTTGGCAAGTGCCGAGGGTTGCCCAGGAATTGGCGGAGACTTTTCCGATATTCCTGGCGTCGTGCTGAATGCCGGTGTGCCGACCGGTCCAACGGCTGGCGCACTAGTGGCCGCTGAGCTTGACGTGATCGGCGGCCTCACCGCAGACTCGGTAGCCTCTGCCCCCGCCGGGGGAATAACGTCCTCGGCAATCATTGCCGGAGTATTGGCTGTGTCGTTTAGATCCGTCGGCGGGCGTGTAACGATCGCGGTATCGCCGGCATCAGTGGACACCCCACCAGCTTCCGCCAATACTTCCAAAAGAGTCACCGAGCGCTCCGCTTGGTAAACCATCGGATGCGGTACGGCACCGACTACGGTGATGGGTTTGCTCTTCCGGTCTTTTACCGCCACGCTGACTTCCGGGTGGGTAACTAGTCCGTTGGCCTGCAATACCTCAGAGACCTTTTGTTCTGCCTGGGTTTCGGTTAGCCCTTTTACCTGCAGGCGCAATGGAACCAGCGGCAAACCGATCGTCCCCGTTTGGCTGACGCGGACGTCGCGGCTCAATTCCTTAACGTCAAACACGTCTATGCTCAGCGTATCGCCCGCTCCGATGATGTAATCGTGCGGGATGATTCGCGCCTGGGACGACAGCGTTCTGATGCGCTCGTTGGCTTGTTCTGGTGTGCCGACAACCGTCTGAGCACGCACCGGCGTGCTAGTAATTATAAGTCCCAGCAATGCGCCAGGGACACAACTCCACGGCAGCGCACCCGGTTTTACTGGTGGCATTGAATGAATGACTCCCCGCCCCAGTATACAGGTTACAGATGCGTGAAAGTCAGGGTTTTCCTTTGCGGTGACGGCGTCTTCGAGACTCTCCGGCGGCAGCAGCTGTCGAAGTAGCCAGCGTGGCCATCAGAAAAAACAGCAGAGCATTTGCCGGTAAATGAAGATTAAAATCCACGAAACTGTGCACCAGAAATCCCATGCACGCCACCAATCCCGACAGGTTCAGCAGCGCGGTGAACGGCAATTTGTCGCCAGACAATTGTCCCAGAGAGTGAAACAGGAGCATCCCCAGGAATAACGCGCAGCACGCCCCGCCGAGAATTCCGGTATCCGACAAGGCTTCCACATAATCGTTGTGCGAATGATTCACCACGCGGCCGTCGTATAGCGTTTCGTACGGCGGGAACGCCGTCTGTAGGGTTCCCAGGCCCGTGCCCATCCACGGATGGTCCAGAAATATTTTCCAAGTGTCTCTGCGCATCGAGGCACGCTTACCACTGGCCACCTCCATGGCCTTCATCGTTGAAAATCGTTGCGTGATCTCCTTCACGCCCAGCCAGGACACCATCAGCAGCGCCGCCGCCAGCACGGCCGCTCCGGCCAGCATCTGTTTGCTCCGCGTTCGCCGCAGGGCCATCGATCCCACAATAATCAATACCTGCACGGCGAAGCTGATCACCCCTCCGCGAGAGGCGGCCAGGAAAAGACTTCCGATGGAGACCACCGCAAAGAGTCCCACCACCAAAAGCCGTTCTCGCCGCACTTTGCCGAGCATCAGCGGCACCAGCGACACCGGAATAAAGAGTTCCGCGAATCCCGCAAAATGATTGCGATTCACATACGGACCGAAGGGAATGCCGCCGTAATGCATCTCGCGGAACCAGTACAGTTTTCCGTTGAAGGTCAGGTGCTGCAGAATTCCGAAAATGGCCACCAGAAAACCGAAGATCATCAGGAACCACACGAATAAGCGCCAGTCTTCCACGGTGCGAAAGGCCTGCGCCGCCAAAAACATCATCACTGTATCGGCCAGCAACAGCCTGAATTCCTGGTGCGTGGCGAAAAGCGATATGGTGGTGAAAAAAGCCATCTGCGCAAGCACCACCAGCAGCAGGCTGGCCAGTGGCGGCAAGAGGGGAGAAATGATGATTTCGTCTTCGTTGTTCCTGAAGATTTGGACCGCCCAAGCTAAAAAAAGCAGCCCGGCTCCCGTTTCGAAGCAGGCCCGGGCCCAATTTTCAACGCCGCCGTGAGCCAATATTCCAAAGGCCACCAACGCGCATATCCCGATGCGCAGGAATTTCATTTCCAGGCGCCTGTCTTTTTGACCGGTATCAGCGTCACGTCGTCGACCCATACCGTTCCACTGATTTTGTTGATTTCCTGCTCGCTAGGATCGCGCCGCAGGCACACATCTACTTCCTGGTCTTCCTTCGCGCCCTCCCAGGTCACCGCAAAGCGCTTCCATGGTTCGGTGCCGTGGGCCTGCTCGGTCGTGACCGCGGTGTTATCACGCGCGCGCATTTCCAGCAGCACGCCCTTGTCGGTGGTCAGCTCCTTCGTTTGCATCCACGCGGAAAGTTCGTAGGCGGTGCCTCCCGCTGTTGGCACCGCTTGGCAAACATCGCGAAAACTGATATCCGAATTTCCGTCGAACGAAATCCGCAAAGAGCGTTGACCGGAATGTTTTTCCCGGCCGTCGAAGCTGATCTGTACCCCGTGCAAAGCTTTCGAAAATCGCCACGTATATCCCTGCCCCATGACATCGGATTCGAACCCGCCGTCCCACATCGCTGAATCCTTCGTTTGCAGCTGCGCCAGGCCGGCAAATTCAACAGATTGCAGCCAGATTTCGTGCGCTTCTTGCCGATAGCCACTCTGTCGTAGCGAGTTGACCAATAGGAAGACATCGCTCAGGGCTAGCTTGGGGCGCATCGCCGCCAGGCGTTTCCACACCACCAGCGCATTGGCAACTTGCTGCTCGCCGACGAGGTCCTGAATGATCGCCAGGTAGACGTCCTGATCGCTGGGCACCACGCGATCCAGGATGACATTCACATTTGGTTCCACCCGGGCGCATCGCGAAAATGCTTCCGCGGCACGAAAGCGATCGGACTCCACCGCGTGTCGTATTTCCACAAACGCGGGCTCCAGCTCTCCCTGGCGCAGCAGGAAATTCCCATATCGCCAGAAAACTTCCGCCGAAAGCGGATAAGACTTCTGCGCGCGAAGAAAGGCTGTGCGTGCATCGGCGACGTTGCCTTCCGATTCGTAGGACGCCGCCAGGTCAAGCAAGGTGGTGGTGGAGTGCGGATCAATTTCCAACGACTTCAAATAGCTGCTGATGGCCCGCTGCGGGTCTTGATCTTCGAGGCTATATTGCAGATGGCGGCCGAGGAGATACCAGTTCTGCGCGTCCTCCGGCTCGATTTGCGTGGCGCGTTCGTAGCCGTACAGCGTGTCTTGCCGGATGTAATATTCCGCTCTGGCGGTACGCACACTGAAATAGCAGAAATAGGCCGCTACTAGCAGCGCGAATGCGGCCATAGCACCGCGCGCCGCGGTGCTGGAGAGGGACACTTTCATCCGCCTGTACTTTGCCTAGGCCGCTGCAATCTTGCAAGGGGCATTTCCCGAAGTGGAAAGTTAGATTTGTATTACCGGCGGAAAAAATCAATCGTCTTTCAACTGGGAGATGTACATCGTGGAGCGCTGGTAATGCTGCGCAGCAAACTGCTGGGGCACTACTTCCCAAACGAAGCTGAAAACGTTTCTTCGCCACGCCCGCGGCGTCGCACATCTATTCCCAGGCGCTTGATTTTCTGATTCAGCGTGGACAGCGGAATCATAAATCTTTCCGCCGCTTCCGTCTGATTCCACGCGGTGCGTTCCAGCATGTCCATGATGATGCGCCGCTCGATTTCATCCATTATTTTAAATAGCGAAGGCTGCGCCTGGTCTGCGCCTGTGCGCGCCCCGGGCTCTCCCGGTAACGGCGGCAAAAATTCTGAAAGTTGCAGTCGCACGCCGCGCACGATCTCTTTGCTGCGAATGCTTTCGGGCAATAGGTCGGCGTCCACCCGCTCCTGGGTGGAAAGCACCACCGCGCGCTCCACTACGTTTTCAAGCTCACGCACGTTTCCCGGCCAGTCGTAATCCATCATTAATTTCAGGGCGCCGGGAGTGAATTGGCGCAGCGGCTTCTCGTTTTCCTTGCAGTAGCGCTCCATGAAGTGCGCCAGCAGCAGCGGGACGTCTTCGCGCCGGTCGCGCAGCGGCGGCAGCTGCAAATGTATTACGTTCAAGCGGTGGTACAAATCTTCGCGAAAACGCCCTTCGCGCACCAGCGTCAGCAGCTCCACGTTGGAGGCCGCCACGATGCGCACATCCACTTTCAATTGTTCCGTACCGCCCAGGCGCATGAATTCACGCTCTTGAATCACGCGCAGCAATTTCGCCTGCGTTTCCGCGCCGATGGTGGCGATTTCATCGAAGAAAATCGTGCCCTGATCGGCAACCTCGAATAAACCCTTTTTCGAAGCCACCGCGCTGGTGAATGCGCCTTTCACGTGCCCGAAAAGCTGCGACTCCAGCAAGTCCACGGGAATGGAACCGGTATTTACCGGAACGAAGGCCTTGTCCGCGCGCGTGGAACCCGAATGAATCGCTTTCGCGATGAGCTCCTTACCGGTGCCACTTTCTCCACTGATCAACACCGTGGAGCGCGAAGGCGCCACCTGCGTGACCAGATCCAGGAGCGTGTGCATCTTGTCGCTTTTGCCGATGATGTTGGGAAAATTGAAGCGCTGCTTCAGCGCGCGTTTCAGTTGCACGTTTTCTTCGCGCAACTGCCGCGACTCCACCGCTTGCGCCACTTGCGCCAGCAGTTCATCGTTGGACCACGGCTTGGTGATGTAATCCATCGCGCCGCTCTTGAAGGCCGTGCGCGCCATATCAATCGAGCCGTACGCGGTAATCAAAACAATGGAAAGGTGCGGGTCGCGCTTGTGTATTTCTTTGAGCAGGTCCAGGCCGTTGCGATCCGGCAGGCTTACGTCCAGCAGCAACAAATCGAAGGGATGCTCCCCCAGCTTCGCCAGTCCCGATTCGCCGGTTTCCGCGCTGGACACCCCGTAGCCTTCTCCGGTGAGCAGCAACTCCAAGCCCTCGCGAATTTCTGATTCGTCATCCACCACCAGTATCGAGCCCTTAGACATGAATCGCTTTCCTGACCGCGGGGAATTCCACGTGAAACGAGGTGCCCTTGCCGGGCGTGGAGCGCACATCAATCTTTCCGGAATGTTCTTTGATGATTCCGTAACTCACCGAAAGCCCCAGTCCGGTTCCGCGGCCGGTGGCCTTGGTAGTAAAGAAAGGATCAAAAATTCTGTGGATGTGCTCGCGGGCAATTCCCGCACCGGTGTCCGCGATTTCTACTTCCACGCTGCCGTTGTGCGCTGTAGTGCGCACTTCCAGCATTCCGCCGCCGGGCATGGCGTCGCGCGCATTCAAAAATAAATTCAAGAACACCTGCTGCAATTTGTTTGCGGACCCGCGCACCGCCGGAAGCGTATCCCCGAATTGCCGCACCACTTGAATCTGCGAAGTCTTCAGCGGATGGGCGACCAGCGAGAGGGTCTCCTCCACCACGCGGTTTACGTCAATGTCCACGACTTCCGCGGCCCCGGTGCGAGAAAAATTCAGCAGGTTATTTACGATTTCGCTGGCGCGAAATGTCTGCTTCACAATTTTTTCGATGATGGCTTGCTTGGGATCACCTTCCGGCATTTGCTTCGCCAGCATCTGGATGTAGTTGGAAATTACCGCCAATGGCGTATTCACTTCGTGCGCTACGCCCGCGGCCAGCAGTCCCAGTGACGTCAGCTTTTCCGTCTGCGTCATCTGCTGTTCCATGCTTTCGCGCTGAGTCACATCGTCGAACAGCAACAGGCGCCCAATGCGCTCGCCCGATTTGCTCACCAGCGGCGTGATGGAAACGTTCAACGTCAGCGTTTTTCCCAGGTGCTGCACGCGCTGCTTATAAATCCCGGTGATCTGTTCCTGGTCACCGCGCGCCACAATTTCGTTGGCCAGCTCCGCCGGCAGCAGGGAACTGAGTTGCTGGCCGACGGCTTGTTGACGCGCTACGCCAAACAACTGCTCCATGCGCGTGTTCCACGATTCCACCAGGCCCGCCAGATCCACGGCCAGCACGCCAACGTTCAGCGACTCCACGATGTTTTCGCTGAAATCTTTCAGGCGCGCGATTTCCACCGCCTTCTGCTCCAGCGAGGTATACAGTTGAGAATTATCCAGCGCGATGGCCACGTAGCCGGCAATGGTTTCCACCAGCTCCACGTCGTCGCTCGAGAGAAAATCTCCGTCCACGGTCTTGCCCAAGCCCAGGACAGCCACGGTGTGATCGCGAATGCGGCAGGGCACAAAATAATTCAAATCCAATTGCTCCAGCGTGCGGCGCACTGGATCGCTGACATCTCTCGCCGCGCGGGGCGACTCAAAAAAGAGCGCCCCCCGGGCGAACTCGGGCCGGGCCGGCTCGAGGAAGCTAAGATCCAGAGGTTCCGCTAAACGCACGCCCATCGAACGGGCCAGCCGCATATGCCCGGGATTGGCGGGGTCTTCCTGAAAAATCGCCAGCCGGTCCACCAGGAGCGTTTGCGAAACGCGATCCATCACCGAACCCAACATTGGTTCCATCCGCACTTCATTGGTCAGCGTGCGTCCGAATTCAATCAAGGTGCGGCGATAGTCCAAACGATCGCGATAAAAAAATCTGTCCAGCCGCGCCTGTGTCCATTCGCGGAAGGGCTGAAACAGAAACGCCGCGACCATGATGGCGATCATGCCGCCGACCGGGCCAGTGGTTTGCGCGTGGAAAACCTGCGCCAGCAACGCCACCAGCGCGAAGTACACCGCCGCCACACCGGCGGTCGCCGCCGTATACGCCAAGCCGCGCTTGAAAATAATGTCCACGTCCATCAAGCGGTAACGGATGACGGCGTAACCGAAGCACAGCGGAATGAGCACCAGACTTACCGCGGAAAACTGCATCCACCCGCGCGGCCCAAGATTCATCACAAACGGCAAAATGTAGAAAATTGTAAACGGCAGAGTGCCTGCCAGCGTTCCGCCGGTCAGCCACTTCAGCTGTTGGCGCAAAACACCCGAGGGCGCGGCACGAAAATGTCTGTAAAAGCCCAGGCCCGCGGCCAGAAAACATGCGCCCAGGAAACTCAGCTCGATCTTGTCCAGCAAGATGCGTGAACCGAGCCAGGGCACAAATCCCAGGGTGTTGCGCGCTGTGCTGACGTGCACCAGCAACAACGCCAGCGGCGGGAGATATACCGTCAACAGCTTCGAAGATGAACGAAAGGTTGTTTCCGTGCGGCCGGGGAAAACCAGCGCGAAGTGCAGCAGCAGTGCAGGCGCCAGCAAGCGCGCCACAACATTTGCCCAGTACACTTCCTGATCGAAACTGTCCAGCTTCCCGCTGTAGTGGAAGGAGTACAGGATGAACGACACCAGGCAGAAGACGTAGAAGTGCACGGCCTT
>JBBRPU010000123.1:0-8520 GCA_038227545.1 Candidatus Acidiferrales bacterium | reverse complement strand
ACGCAAATGAAGGGTTCGATGAGAAAACTATGCAACGTGCTACGCGAAAGCACTGTGCTTCTGTGAAAGGTCAGCCCGCCAGCCAACCGAAAAGCGATTGCTTCCAGGCTTCGCGGTTAATTTCTGCGAGTGATTCCGTCAGCGGAATGCCCTTAGGACACGCTGCTACACAGTTTTGCGCATTGGCGCAATCTTCGATGCCGCCGTTGCCCATGACCGCCGCCAGCCGTTCCTTCGCGTGCATTTTTCCCGTGGGATGCATGTTGAACAGGCGCACCTGGCTGAAAATCGCCGCGCCCATGAACGGATTGTGTTCGTTCACCTGTGGACACACTTCCAGGCAATTCCCGCAGGTGATGCAGCGTGACAGCGGGTAGCCCTTTTCCTGAATTTCCGGCGCCACACGCGGGCCTTCGCCCAGGTCGTACGTGCCGTCAATCGGAATCCAGGCCTTCACGCGCTTCAAGCTTTCGAACATGAACTGGCGGTCCACGGAAAGATCGCGCACTACCGGAAATTTCGACAACGGCTCGATGCGAATAGGCTGATCGAGTTGATCCACCAGCGCCGAGCACGCCATACGCGCCTTGCCATTGATAAGCATCGCGCACGAACCGCAAACCTCTTCCAGGCAATTGGAATCGTAAGAAACTGGAGTCGTTGGCCGCCCGTCGCTGGTTACTGGATTCTCGCTGATATCGCGCAAACAAATAATCACGTTCATGTACGGACGCCACTGCAGGCGAAATTCTTCCCATTGCGGCGCAACCTTGGGAGCGGACTGCCGCTTCACTTTGACGATGACTTCTTTCTTGTTTTTGTCGGCCATCACAACCTCGTGCTTCCCCACGAAATCCTTGTGTTCGCGAAACCTAACTACTTCGCTGCGTCATACCGCCGGGGTCGCGGCGGAATCTGCGAAATATCCACCGGCTCGTATGACAGGCGAATTTCCCCTTCGCAATATTTTGCGCGCGTGGTCTTTAACCAGTTGGCGTCATCGCGCTCCGGAAAATCCGGCTTGTAGTGCGCGCCACGCGATTCATTGCGCTGCAACGCTCCCAGCGTCACCACCCGCGCGAGAATGAGCATATTCTCCAGTTCACGCGTGAAGTTCAGCGTCTGGTTCGACCACGCAGTGCGGTCACTCAAATTCACTTTCTGGTATCGGCCCTGCAGGTCGCGAATCTTGTTGTCCGCCAACTCCAGGTTTTTGTTGATGCGGGTGACCGTGACGTGCTCGGTCATGATTTCGCCCAGCTCCCGCCAGATAGTGATGGGATTTTCGGAGCCTTGATTCGAAACCAGCGCCTGATTCCTCTCTTCCTGCCGCTGCTTTTCCTTTTCAAAAACTGTGGACGCCACCGCGTCCGCCCCCACGGAAAGATTGCCAGCATATTTCACCGCCGCAGGCCCGGCCAGTCCTCCGCCGAAGATGCAAGACACCAGCGAGTTCGCGCCCAGCCGATTCGCGCCATGATATTGATATTCGCATTCACCCGCGGCATAAATTCCGGGAACGCTGGTGGACTGATCCTGCCCGTTGATCCAGATTCCGCCCATGGTATAGTGCATTGCCGGAAAAACCTGCATCGGCTCTTCGCGCGGGTCCACGCCCAGGAATTTTTCGTAAATCTCCAGAATGCCTTCGAGCTTGCGGTCCAGCGTTTCGCGAGGAATGTGCGTCACATCCAGATACACCGCCGCTTTACCGAGCAGCCCGAGCTTTTCCTGATATACGATGCGATGAATCGCGCGCGTGGCAATATCGCGCGGCACCAGATTTCCATACTTCGGATACCACTCTTCCAGAAAATAAAACCGTTCGCTCTCCGGAATAGTGCGCGGCGCGCGCTGGTCGCTCGGATTTTTCGGCACCCACACGCGGCCACCTTCACCGCGCGCCGATTCGCTCATCAGCCGCAGCTTGTCTTCGCCGGGAATTGCGGTGGGATGCACCTGAATGAATTCACCGTTGGCATAATCCACGCCTTGCTGCAAAAGCGCCGACTGCGCGGACCCGGTGCACACTACCGAATTGGTGGAGCGCCCAAAAATCGCGCCGATGCCCCCGGTTGCGAAAATCACTGCGTCAGCGGCATGCGTGGCGACTTCCATGGTGCGCAGATCCATGGCGCAGATGCCGCGACACACGCCCGTGTCGTCAATCACCGCGGAAAGAAATGTAGCGCCTTCGAATTTTTTAACTTTTCCTTCCGATTCGTGGCGCCGCACCTGTTCATCCAGCGCGTAAAGCAACTGCTGGCCGGTGGTAGCTCCCGCAAATGCCGTGCGGTGATATAAAGTGCCGCCGAAGCGCCGGTAATCCAGCAAACCTTCCGGCGTGCGATTGAACATCACGCCCATACGGTCCAGAAGGTCAATGATTCCGGGAGCGGCTTCGCACATCCGCTTCACCAGCGGCTGATTCGCCAGAAAGTCGCCGCCGTAAATGGTGTCGTCGAAATGCTTCGCGGTGCTGTCGCCTTCGCCTTTCTGATTTTTCGCCGCGTTGATGCCGCCCTGTGCGCAAACAGAATGCGAACGCTTCACCGGCACGATGGAAAACAAATCTACGGGCACTCCCGCTTCCGCGACCTTGATGGTGGCCATCAGTCCAGCGAGGCCGCCGCCCACCACGATAATTTTTGGCTGTCTCATTTGGTTATGTACGACGCGAACGGGTGCCAGTCCCATCGAAAACTGATGAGGATCAGCACGCCGACGACGCTGAATACCACTCCCACCAGAACGCCAAGCTGTCCGGCGGCGCGTTGCGCCCGAGCGGTCGCGGCTAGTCCCCATTTACAAAGAAAATTCCAGATGCCCACGCCGAGATGAAAGGAGGACGCCAGAACCCCCACCGCAAAAAACGCCAGGTACCACGGATTTCGCAAATCCGCCGCCACCGTTGCGTACGTGGAGCGGCCATGCGTAATCCAGCGCTCGGTGTAAAGATGCCAGCCGATATACGCGAAAGCTACCAGGCCCGTCCAGCGCTGCAAGGTGTAAAGCCAGTTCCGCACCCAGGGATATTGCGAAACGTTCGATTGCCCACGCAGCCAGATGTAAACGCCGTAGCCGCCGTGATACAGGATCGGCAGAAAAATAAACGCCCATTCCACAAAAAGCCGGTACGGAATGGTTTGCAGCTCTTCCGAGGTCTGATTATATTTCTGCGCGCTGACCAGCGCCGCGCTGTTGGACCAAAAATGCTCTGCCAAAAATGCGCCAACGGGAATAATTCCGGTGAGAGAGTGCAGCTTGCGAAGAAGGTAGCTTGAATGTGCCTGGGTGACGGTCGCGGACATGCCCTCTCCGCCGCGATAAGTCCCCGTCCACAACACAGAAAGACGAAGCGCTATCGAAAATCGCGGCTAATTCAGTATAGGGAGTTGGCGAAAGTGTTGCAAGTTGACGCGTTTCTTTCGCATCACGTGTTCAATGCGAAAGCGTGCGAGATTTTTCGGTTTTTGCCGCCAAACTCGCCTGTACAATTTGAGGTGACGGAGAAAAGGCCGCGACCGCTCCCGCGCCCGGGGCTCGTAAGCGTACATCTATGAATACAAGTTTCAGTTTAGTTACCGAATTAGAGCGGCTGGCTAGCGCGTTGAGCGCGGACAAGGGCGAATCTTCGAAAATTTCACTGCAATCCGTGGCCGAACGCATCGCCAAAGCCGTGGGCGTGAAGAACGATGAAGTCGCCATCATGGGTTTGTCCACGCGCTGGAAACATTTGCATTTTCTGGCTCCCGAGGCCCTGCAGCATGTCGGCTACGTCCCGTTATCCAGCAATTCCGCGTTGGCGGCGCGTACCGCCAGAGAGAGCCGCCCGGAAATAAACAATAATTTTGCCGCCGTGCGCCATGCCAGTGTTTTTGAAGGCGTAAAGGTTGCCGGGGAAGCTTCTGAAGCCATCCAAAAAATAATCAGCGCTCCGATTTTGTCCGATGGAAAAGTTGTGGGCGTAATCCAGATCAGCCGCAAAGGGAAAAACGCCGCAAACGCTGGTCCGGATTTTACCGCCAGTGACTTAGGCCAGGTTTTGGCGCTGTGCAAACCGCTGGGAAAACTTTTGCGTCACGTAGCCGGCACAAAAGCGTAAACAGACACTTACAATCTTCTATTACAATTCTGAAATACTCCGCGTGAATCTGGAATTGCGTTGACACTGCTGTACCTTCTTGTTACTTTTCCACAGCGGAAAATTTTTCTTTTTAATTCACTCACGGAGGCACGGCCAACCGGCACATGGCGTTTGTCGCTAAGAAGATTTTTCTCACCAAAGGCGTAGGAAAACATCGCGAGAGGCTTTCCAGTTTTGAGTTGGCCTTGCGCAACGCGGGAATAGCGGCGTGCAACATCGTGCGAGTGTCATCTATCTTCCCTCCCAACTGTAAATTGATCTCGCGCAGCGAAGGCTTGAAGCACATCAAGCCTGGACAAGTCGCTTTCACGGTCATCAGCGAAAATTCCACCAAGGAAGCGCATCGCTTGATAGCCGCCAGCATCGGTTTGGCTTTGCCCAGCGATAAATCCATGTACGGTTATTTGTCCGAACATCACTCTTTCGGCGAAACAGAAGAAGTCGCCGGCGAATATGCGGAAGAGTTAGCGGCGGAAATGCTCGCTACCACGCTGAACGTGGAATTCGATCCGGATTTGTCGTGGGACGAGAAAAAAGAAGTCTATCGCATCTCCAATAAAATCGTTCGCACCATGAACGTGACGCAATCGGCGGTCGGCGATAAGCGCGGACTGTGGACCACCGTTCTCGGCGCCGCCATTCTGATTGGCGAAGACGACTAAATCACTTCGTCCGTTTTAATTCTCACCCTCTCAACGCCGCATCGTTATTTCCGTTTGAAATAACCGATGCGCTCGAGAACCGCTCCGACGATTAGCGGCAAAGCCACCGTGGCGTCGTCAAATACCTCCGCGAGTTGTCCGCCTTCCTCCGGCGGAACGAATTTCCCCCACGAAACCGCTTCCGTGTACGTGCTGCCGCTCAGGCCACCCCAATGCACCGGCTCCGGACAGATGCGCACCCCGTAGCTGTAGCGTTTCAGCGGAATATCTTTATAACCGCGGCGCGCCAGCAGTTCTGCGTACACGCCAAATTGCTGCGTCCAGTTGCGTGGCACTCCGCCGCCCACGGTGAACACGCCCATTTTTTTGGTGGCCAGCATGGTGTTCGCGAATTTTTCGAAATCTTCAAAGGGATCGAATCGCAGCAGCGGCCGTTTATCCTTCAAGCGAATCATCTTATGCAGCGCGAAATCTATGCCCAGCTCGGAGTCCGAAAATGCCGGCACGAATACCGGCACGTTCTTTTCGTAAGCGGATTTCAGAATTCCCCGCCCCGGCATGGTTTTGTGCAGATATTCGCCTATCCTTTGGTGAACTTTCCAGCTGCACACCACCTCGTCCGCGTCCCAGTCATCCAGGATTTTCTCCATCACTGATTCCACGTGATCGAGATTTGTCTCCGGCTCCAGAGAATCGTAGACGCGGTTGTAGCCGGCCTGAAAAAGCTCGTTGTCGTTCATTTTCTTTTCATCGTAGCGAAAATGGGAGCGGCCCGTTGCCTCAACCAGCCCGTGCGCCATCAACGCGCCGGTCGAAACGATGGCCTTCACGACTCCGGAATCGATCAGGTCGCAAAAAATCAACCCCATTTTTCCAACCGTGAGCGCGCCGGAAAGCGTCATGGCCACGAAGCAGTCCTTGTCACGCGCCATCGCTTCCAGCACGTCGGCGGCATCGCCAATCTGCCGCCCGGTGAACGCTGTGTCACCCATCGCGCGCACGAGTTCATCTATGGTGCGCGTCTTCGAAAGGTCCAGCGGAAAGATCGGCCGCAACTTATCCTTCACGGGATCGTGAAGCACCCGTCCCGTCACCGTTTTCTTGGGCTGCTTGGCCATCGCATCTCCTCTGCAAGTGAACCGCTCGAGCTTGTTGCCGCGTCGCATCAACAATTGCGCCGCCCTGGAAGCGTGTTGGACTTGATTCAGATTGATAGTACAAACGCGGCCAGAAAGAAAGGACAAAACGGCGACGCAGCGGCGAGCGACGCTCGTGTTAAAATAATTTCATGGCGGATAAATTCACCATTGGCCTGGTGCAGATGAAATGCACCCAGAACGCGGAAGACAATCTCACTCACGGGATTGAGAAAATCCGTGAAGCCGCGAAGCGTGGCGCGCAAATCATCTCCTTGCATGAATTATTCCGCAGCGAATATTTTTGCCGCACCGAAGACGCCGAACTGTTCAACCTGGCGGAATCGGTGCCCGGCCCGGTCACCGAACGATTGTCGCAAATCGCTAAAGAGTTGCGCGTCGCGCTGGTAGTTTCACTTTTTGAGCGCCGCGCCGCGGGAATCTACCACAACACCTGCGCGGTACTCGACGCCGATGGCGGCTTTCTCGGCAAATATCGCAAAATGCACATCCCCGATGATCCGCTGTATTACGAAAAGTTTTATTTTACGCCCGGCGATCTGGGGTTTCCGAACTTCGA
This sequence comes from Candidatus Acidiferrales bacterium, assembly GCA_038227545.1. Lineage (GTDB taxonomy): Bacteria > Acidobacteriota > Terriglobia > Acidiferrales > UBA7541 > Acidiferrum. Next base: position 1,995 of record JBBRPU010000123.1, on the reverse strand, counting down.
CACCAAATACGCTCGCATCGGCGTGCAGATTTGTTGGGATCAGTGGTATCCCGAAGGTTCCAGGATTACGGCGCTCAGCGGCGCGCAGGTAATTTTTTATCCCACGAGTATCGGTTGGCACCCTCATGAGAAAGCGCAATTCGGCGCCGCGCAACTGGATGCCTGGAAAACCATTCAGCGCAGCCACGCCATCGCCAACGGCGTCTACGCCGCGGTAGTGAATCGCGTGGGCTTCGAAGGTGGCCACGCGCAAGGCGACGCGGGGCTGGATTTCTGGGGAAATTCTTTTGTCGCCGATCCGTTCGGCGAAGTCATCTCGCAAGCCTCGAGCGATCGCGAAGAAATTCTCGTCGTCGAATGCGATCCCGCGAAAAGTGAAGACACGCGCCGCAACTGGCCCTTCCTGCGCGACCGCAGAATTGATGCCTACCAGCCCATCCTGAATCGCTGGCTCGCGGAATAATGCCGAAGCGCCGCGCGTCAGCAAAATCGCAAACTCCCGCTGAGCTCGGGTATCGCATGCCCGCCGAATGGGCGCCTCACGAAGCCACCTGGCTTGGTTGGCCGCACGAAGTGACCGACTGGCCGGGAAAATTTCCCGCCGTACCGTGGGCTTTTGCCGAAATCGTTCGTTTGTTGTCCGCCGTCGAGCATGTATACCTGTTGGTTGAAAATCGCGCCGCCGAAGCGCCCGTGCGCGCAATTTTAAAAAAGGCCGGAACCAATCTCGCTGCGGTGGATTTCTTTCACTCACCCACCGATCGCGGATGGATGCGCGACTCCGGTCCGATTTGTGTCAAACATCAGGATGGCAAAGTTGGGTTGAATCATTTTGTGTTCAACGGCTGGGCAAAATATCCCAACCACAAAAAGGACGCCCAGGTTGTTGCCAGGGTCAATCGCCGACTCAAACTGCACGTTTGGCGGCCTGAACACAAAGACCGGCGAGTGGTCTTGGAGGGTGGCAGCATTGACGTGAATGGCTGCGGAACGCTGCTGACAACCGAAGAATGCCTGCTCAGCAAAACTCAGGAGCGGAATCCGGGATTCACGCGCCAGGATTACGAAGAAGTGTTTCGCCAATATCTTGGCGTTCGCAAAGTGTTGTGGCTGAACCGCGGCATCGCCGGTGACGACACCCACGGGCATGTGGACGACCTCACCCGCTTTGTGAATCCCACCACGGTTGTCACCATCGTGGAAGAAGATCCGCATGACCAGAACTACGCGCCCCTGCGGGAAAATCTTGCGCGGCTAAAAACCATGACGGACCAGGACGGCAAACCGTTGTGCGTAGAAACTCTGTCTATGCCCAAAGCAATTTATTTTGATGGCCAACGCCTGCCGGCCAGCTATGCGAATTTTTACATCGCCAACAAGATTGTGATCGTACCTACTTTCAACGATTCAAACGACCGCGTGGCACTAAACAAACTGGCGGAACTTTTTCCCAATCGCGAAGTTGTCGGTGTCGCCTGCCGCGACCTCGTGCTCGGTTTGGGTACGCTCCACTGCATGACCCAGCAGCAACCAAGTCCGAGGCACACAGAATCCTGAAGCGCCGAAGTTTCGCGATGCCCGCGTGTCAGAAAAATCAAGGAGTTTGCTAAACTAGCCATGCGAGTGCGGCGAATTATCAAATATTTTAGGGGGCTGGGATGTTGGTAACCATGTTTGCAGCATTCTTTGAAACTCAAGTCGTGCAAGTAACCTATCAACGCAGCCTGCTGGGCTGGATCCTGATCGGACTGCTGGCGGGATGGCTGGCGGGGAAAATTTCGCGCGGCGAAGGCTACGGCTGCCTCACCGATATAGTTTTAGGTTTGGTTGGTTCGCTCTTGGGCGGTTGGATCTTCACGCGCCTGGGAATTTTTGGCGGCGGATTTTTGTTTTCGCTGGCCGCAGCGACGTTGGGCGCCGTCATTGTCGTTTCCGTCGTCCATCTGATCGCCGGCAAGCGCTAAACACCCCGCATAATCACCGCCTTATACCTTT
>JBBRPU010000122.1:0-8539 GCA_038227545.1 Candidatus Acidiferrales bacterium | reverse complement strand
TCCAAGCGCCAGACCGGCCGCACATTGTATATTCTCGACGAACCGACGACCGGCTTGCACTTTGACGACGTGCGCAAACTTCTGGATGTGCTGCAGCGCCTGGTGAGCCTTGGCAACACCGTGCTGATCATCGAGCATCATTTGGACGTCATCAAACAAGCGGATTGGGTCATTGATCTGGGCCCCGAGGGCGGTGAAGGTGGGGGACGCATCGTAGCGCAAGGCCCGCCCGAGCTGATTGCGCGCACGAAAAAATCGTATACCGGCCAGGCGCTGGCCCGCGTTTTAAGCGTGAACGGTCTTCCCGCAGCGGCAGGTTCGAACGGCCATGAGCGATAATCGAATGCGGCCTGCGAGCGTAAACCGATGAGCATTTATTCCACATCACCGCTGGAACTTGGTGCCGTCCGCACTTACCCTCTCGCGTCCCGGAAAAGTAAAGTCAGTGTCGCGGATTTTGCGAAGCCTGCTGCGGCAAATTCATCGGTCGCAAAATTTCTCGACACTCTTCCGAATTTCCTGGCCGCCGCCGACCTGCGCGCACTGCTGGCCGCCATTCAGCGTGCTCGCTTCGGCAGCAGGGCGATTCTGTGGGGAGTCGGAGGGCACGTCATTAAAGTTGGCCTGGGTCCGGTGCTGATTGATCTGCTGGAGCGCGGCTTTATTTCCGGCATTGCCATGAACGGCGCGGCGTTGATTCATGATTTCGAGATCGCCATCGCCGGCAATACCTCGGAAGATGTGGATGCCGGCATTGGCGGCGGCCAGTTTGGAATGGCGCGCGAAACCGGCGAGCAGCTCAACGAAATTGCGAAAGATGCGGCGCGTTCTGGAATCGGTTACGGTGAAGCCGCAGGGCAATTTCTGCATAGCGCCAAATCTAAAGCAAAATACACCGGGTCCAGCGTAGTGGCTGCCGCGTACCGGCGTAAAATTCCTGTCACCGTGCACCTGGCTATCGGCGCAGACATTCCGCACATGCACCCGGCCGCCGATGGAGCGGCTCTGGGGTCCGCCACGTATCACGACTTCCGCCTTTTCTGCGCGTTGGTGAAATCTATGCAGTCGGGCGGCGTATATCTCAATTGGGGCTCGGCCGTCTTGTTGCCGGAGATTTTTTTGAAGGCTGTTTCCGTGGTGAGAAATCTGGGTGTGCCGCTGCGGCCGATTACTACGGCGAACTTTGATTTTATCCAGCATTACCGTCCGCTGCAGAATGTTGTGAAGCGCCCCACGATGTCGGGCGGCAAACAACGCGGGGTAGAATCTAAAGGGTACGCGTTGACCGGGCATCACGAATTGTTGATGCCTCTGGTCGCCGCAGCGCTCTCGTCGGGCTGGCCGAAAGTAAATCCAAGAAAAAGAAAAAATGACCAATCATCCTGAAAACCCCAACGACGAGATGCCGGATCTTCCTCCGGGCCTGCCGCCCGACACGCGAGTAGAGTCTCCTTCGGGCATTACGCCGGCAGTGCGCGTGACGTTGGACGACATACAATCCGTGGAGCCTCTGGGAGGCGATCCGTTAGCTGCGGCCCCGCCGGCTGCCGCTCCTGCCTATACCGGCCGCATTCTGCCGGAAGACCTGCGCGTTTCGTGGTCCTGGCCGCATCTCATCATTTTTCTCTTTTTTGGTTTTGCCAGTCTCCTGGTGGTGCAGCTTGGTTTTGTTTTCTATGTATCCGCGAATCGTCACTTGTCCGCGAAAGAGGTCGAGCAGGTCTTCACGTCTAATCCGCAACTGCTGATCGGCACCAACCTTTTGTGGTACGCACTCTTGTTTCTGTTTCTCTATGTCACGCTCGCGGTTTTGCGCGACGCGCCGTTCTGGCGCTCCCTGGGCTGGAGAAAACTAAATCCTAATCCCACCACCGGCAAGGGCGCCGGCTGGATGTATTTCCTGGCGGGCTGCGGTTTGGCGATTTTTGTAGCTGCCGCCAGCTACAACATGAAGAACACCGAACATTTGCCCATCCAGGAGATCTTCAAGAATCGCACTGGCGCGCTATTGCTGATGTCCATGGCTGTTCTGGTTGCGCCGCTGGTGGAGGAAACCGTTTTTCGCGGCTACCTGTATCCGCTTTTTGCCAAGTCGCTGGGCGTTTTTCCAGGCATTTTGATCACGGGCGCGTTGTTTGGCCTGATGCACGGCTCGCAACTCGGGTGGACTTGGGGCCTGGTCATCCTGTTGACCTTCGTCGGAATGATTTTTACCTTTGCGCGCGCGCGTACCGGAACGGTGTTCGCCAGTTTTCTGATGCACCTGGGCTACAACTCCATGATCGCGGTGTCGTCCATCATCGCCACCAAAGGATTTCAGCACATGCCTACTCCGCCGTAAAGCAAAAGCGCGATTCGTTTTCGGCGCATTTTTTCGCTTAGATTTTATTTTGCGTTTGGTAGAAGCTGGGGAAGCTCAAAACATGTACGTGGCACAACCCATCGAGTGGACCGACGACGGCGTTGTAATGCTCGGCCAGCGACGCTTGCCGGCCGAAGAAATCAGCTACACCTACAGGGACTACCGTGAGGTGGCTAAAGCCATTCGCGAAATGGTTATTCGCGGGGCTCCGGCGATCGGTGTTGCGGCCGCCATGGGAGTAGCCCTGGGAGTGCTGCATTCACCCGCGAAATCAGTCGAAGCGCTGCAAGGGGAGCTCGTAGAGATTTGTGACGTGTTGGCAAAAACCCGGCCTACGGCTGTAGATCTCTTCTGGGCGCTCGAGCGCATGAAGCGGAAATTCAATACCGTCTGCGCGGCCACGCAGCAGCTTTCTGAAATCAAGCGCGCCATGGTGGAAGAAGCAAAATTGGTGCACCTGGAAAAAACGGCCACCGACCAGGCCATTGGCGAATTCGGCGCGGAATTTATGCCGCGCGAAGGCCAGGTGATGACGCAATGCAACGCCGGCGCTCTGGCCACCGCGGGAATCGGCACCGCGCTTGGCGTCATCCGTGTGGCCTACCAGCAGGGACGCAAGCTGCACGTGCTAGTGCCGGAAACGCGCCCGTATCTGCAAGGCGCGCGCCTCACCGCCTGGGAGCTGCACAAAGGCGGCATCCCGCTGACGTTGATCACCGACAATATGGTGGGGCACTTCCTGAAAACCGGAAAAGTCGGCGCCATCGTTACGGGAGCCGATCGCATTGCCGCCAACGGCGACACCGCCAACAAAATCGGCACATATCAAATTGCCGTGCTGGCCAAAGAAAACAACGTACCGTTTTATATCGCCGCACCGGTCTCCACGTTCGATTTGTCTATTCCCGATGGCAATCACATTCCCATCGAAGAGCGCTCCTCCGCCGAGGTCACCCATTTTCAGGGTGTAAGCATCGCCCCGGACGTACTCGCCGCGCATCCCGCCTTCGACGTAACCCCCGCGCGCTACATCGCGGCGATTTTCACAGAACGCGGCGTGGCCCGCGCGCCGTACACCGAATCGCTGAAATCCCTCGGGGCATCTCCCGCGCCCGTGGCCTTGTCCCGCTAAACGCAGCGGCTTTTTCAACTCATCTCGATCATCAATACTTGCCCTCGCGCAAAAAAAAACGGCGGTGAGCAATGGCGCTCACCGCCGTTTCAGTTACCGTTGTAATCAGCTAGAAACTAACGCGAATTCCAAACTGGAACGCACGAGGCTGACCGCTCGAGAACGAGCCTGAACCGGCGCCAACGCGTGTGAAAAACGACGTCGTGCCGTTAATGGATCCCTGAGCGCCGGACAAGGTGGAATCCAGTGGTCCGGCTGGACCGATGACGTTGTTTTTGTTCCAAATGTTGAAACAATCCGCGCTGGGCTCGATCTCCAGGTGCTCCTTGATTTTCCAATGCCAGGAGAGCCGAATGTCCGTCGTAAAGAAGTTCGGATTGTTCTTCTGTCCAGTTGGGGAGGGATCAACAGGTGTAATCACGGCGCCGAGCGCTGTGAGTTGGTCCGCGGTGAAAAGTCCGGCAGAAACCAAAGCGTCGCCCGCGGGAGTTAATGTCCCAGCGATGTTGGTATCGAAGTTGTTGATGAGTTTGTTCAAGCCAGCCGGTCCAAAATCCCGCCCGAAGGAGCCGCGGTTCGTTCCGGGCAGAGGATCACCCGTCGTGCCGTCGCCGTTCAGGTCAGAAAAGAAGATGTCGGATGCCCCGCCGTTGGTATTCAAGAAAACGCTGGAAGGCTGGTTGGTCCGGTATTGTGAGGTGGTGGAAAATTGAAAATGCCAAGGCAGTTGCGTAATGAAGGCAACGCCAAGCTGGTGACGGCGATCTTCGGTTCCTGGACCGTAAAACTGAGTGGGGATGTCATTGTTAATTGACGCCGACAAAAAGTCCTGGTCCAAAGCAGTCGTCTTGAATCGCGAGAGCGCGTAGGTGACGTTAGTGGTGGCGTTCTTGAAAGGTCCAAAGGAACCCAGCCTTCCAGTTAAGGCTACCTGTAAACCTTGATAACGAGACTGCCCGTCGGGTTCTATGACGAATACCTGGCGAAAGTTTGGATTCTTTCCGCTAAACGCGAATCCGTCCACTCCGCTGCCAGCGCCGAGACCCTCGTTGGCGAAGTCATCGATAGTAGCGGGAACCAAAGTCGGGTCGCCCGCAGTTTGGAACAGAGGGCAATTAATGAGCGATTGGTCGATAGTGGTTACACCGCAATCCGCGAGAGTTCTTCCGATCGCGCCATTGGCTGACCCAACATTGAGAGAATTTGCGGCCCCAATGCGGTTGCGTTCCACCACCTGATTGAAGTGGATACCACGATTCATGATGTAGTCCACGGACAGAACCAAACCCGGTCTAAGCTGCCGTTGGATCCCGATGTTTAGCTGTACGCCGTAAGGCGACTTATAGTGCGGATCAAGAATGTCTCCGCCGATAACGCCTCGGTCGAGATTGAACTGAGGAGGCACGCCCGGGGGTGGATAGTTGGCGGCGAGCTCCGCGCTGGCGGCTATAAATTTTTGCTCCGCCAGTACGGCAAAAGGTGTTGCCGCGCCAAGGGAAGCTCCGAAACAGCTATTCTGGGAGGTGCCCGCTCCGGGTTGAGCGTTGGTGCAATCCTGCGTGAAATCAAAGAGATGCGATCCATCTCTGGGATCGAGGAGGAATGGGTTGCCCGAGGTTATCAACGGGGTGCTATTACCCAGTCCGGGCGCAAGATTTACAGTTCTGTCGAACAGAATATTATTGAAGATATTCGTCTCGTAATAGATTCCGCCACCACCACGGATCACCGTCTTTCCATCGCCGCGGACGTTCCACGAAAAGCCGATTTGAGGCCCAAAACGGCTGTTATCGTTCCTCGGTGTCTGCCCGAGTTCTGGATCGAAGGAACTAACCAAGGGAGAGCGGGGTAGATTATGGTTGGTTAAGCCATCATCACGATCGTAGCGCAGGCCACCGTTCAAAGTGAACGTGCGAGAAACTTTCCATGTGTCGTGCACATAGACGCCGAAGCGGTTATTGTGAAATCCTCCGTTAGGAAAGCCCAGTGCCGGTTGCTCGCTTCCTGCCCCAAGGCCGTTGCCCTCGAATACGCTTGAGAATGTGTAGTTCAGCGGGTCATCAGCGCCATTGCCATTGAAAGGAATCGCGGCGACGCCTTGGGAGAACCTTGCGCGAACACGTGGTCCCAAACCAAAAAACGAAGCGAACCCAGCCTCGTCAATGCGGTTGTACTCAACACCAAACTGGATGGTGTGACGCCCATAGGTTGCACTCCCGTCATACTTGATCTGGCGGTTCTCCTGATAAGTGGCCTGCGGAGCATTCGCGTTCGGGCCAAATACGAATCCCCCCAAACCGGTGATATTAATCTGCGCGGCATCGCCGGCAGGGTCCACTGTGGACGGAGTTCCCGCTAGCGCGTTAGCATCCACGATCCCGTTCACGAATTTCAGGAAGCTGAAGCGGACGGCGTTTGTAAGGCGGCCCTTGGTGTAGTCCCAGCCAACGGAATGAGCGTTTGCGCTGTTCTTGTTTGCAAACGCCGAGAAGCCGACACCACCAAAACCAGTTACGCCGATGTTGTCGTCATGAGTGTAGCGGTAGAATAAATGTTGACTGTTGGTAATGTTGAGGTCCAACCGGCCGCCGCCGAGGTGCTCGTTCTCTGGCACACCAAATGATCCGTTGAACGACGAGAAAGCAGGTTCGCTGGCGGTTATCTGCCCGACTTGCTGCTGCTTTTCGTATTCGGCTTCCCAAAATAGCCTGTTCTTGATGAACGGTCCACCCAAACGGCCACCGTAGTCGTCACGGCTGAAAGCGGGCTTGGCGGGATTGAGCTGGTCCAGTGACCCGTTGTTTGCCGCAAATTCAGACCGCCGGAAGAAACCAAAGCCCGAGCCGTGAAATTGATTTGTCCCGCTTCGCGTGATGATATTCACAGCGCCAGTGGAGGTCAGGTCAGTGCTGACGTCCAGCGAGGACTGGGCAATGCCAAACTCTTGAATCGATTCGTTGGTCAGGTTCATTACCGTGGTTCCCACGGTTTCGTCGGTAATGTCCACGCCGTCCACTTGAATACGAGTGCTACGTCCGGAGCGCCCGCCAATGGAAACGCCCACGAATTGGTTCTTGGTGGGGTCGAACGAGCCTCCGTCCAGGACCTGAACGCCGGGGGAGAGTTGGGCGAGATCTAGAAAGTTACGGCCGTTGAGCGGCAAGGCCTCAATCTCATCCGCCATGATCGTGCCCTGCACCGTGGACTTGTCGGTATCCACGGTAAAGTCGCTTGCTTCGACCATTACCGTGGAGGCTTGCGAACCTAATTCCAAAATAAGGTCCAACGAGGTCGTAACTCCGACGCGGACGGCCACATCCGCGTTGATAGTTCGAAAACCATCCCGCTGGAGACTGACCTTATAGTCACCGGGAGGGAGCTCGGGAACGACTAGCTGGCCCTCGGAGTTGCTCACCGCGTCTACCGTGTTGCCGCGACTCTTGCTGGTGACGGTCGCTTTCACGTCCGAGACCGCTTTCCCAGAGGGGTCTGTGATCTGCAGGCTGAGGGACCCCGTGAGCCTTTGTGCCCACGCACTGCCCGCACCTATTAGCAGCATAACCAAGACTGCAAGTATAGTTTTACGCATTTGCTAAATTGCCCTCCTCTGGGCATGTCACAAAACTGAAATCGCAAAATCGATTTATCCGTTGTTAAGTTCTAACCAGGGGAATGGAGCAATATAAAACGAGTCGTAAATCTAAACTTATGCTAAGCAATGCACATTTTAGGCCAATTATTGGCTTCGCCAACTAGCTGTCAGGTAAGCACATCCGTGGAATTTATAAGCTAGTGACAATTTCATATTCTAATATCTGTAACTTTATATTAATTTACAAATAATTGTGCTTGGCTGTTGAAAGTGAGGGATGAGCATAACTTGTCCGAGCCTCGGAGGCCGTAGGGTTGGAAATCTGAGGATGCGGCAATTCGTACATCATTTTCAGCGGAAGTGTTCGAGCTAAGGGACGAGATTTGTGCCGGTCAACTTTGATGGCGGATGCGTTCGGCTAGGCTTCGCGCCCTTTGTCGGGCGATATCCACGAAGCGGGCGTCGCTGCCGATTTGATCGAGCATGGGCAGGGCGGCTTGCGGCTCGGGTAGGAGCTTATGGTTGAGGTCGGTTTCAAACTGTAGCAGCGCGTCATTGATGCCTAAGCGGTCGTATCGCATGCGCCGGGTCAGCAGCATTACATGCTCCTGCTGGCGCGCTAACCCCTCGAATATCTGCAGCAGCTGGGTCGCCGCTGAGTTCAGCGTGTAGTTGAACTTCACCTCGTGAACACTGGCGCCTTTTTCCCACCGAAACGTCTTTTCGCCGAGGTTGGCGATCTTGCGGTGGACGTCCAGGTCTTGCCCCTCAAAATGGTTTAGCTGGCCAGCCAAGTCAAACATATGGGCCCGCAAGCCTGCGCTGACTTCGAATGGCGCCGCTCCCGGATCTTCGTCGAGTTGGCGGATGTCGTACATAGCCGGCCGGGCGTCCTCGGGCACCACGATCTCTATGAATTCAGGGGAACTTGATTTGAAGACGCGGCGAAAGGTGAGCTTCGCGCCTTCGGCAGGCTTTGGCGCAGTTGTACCCATCGCGGAAGACTTGGTGGCGGTTAGAGTCGCAGCGGACGTCGTTAGGCTTCCCGCCAAACAGCCCGCAGCGCACAACACCATTGCGAGCCCGAGCGCACGCCGGATCGAAGTCGGTAGAAGGACAGTATTCGTCATCTGGTCGGTACGACGCGGGGTAAGTTCAAGCGCGTTGTGTAGTTTCCGGGCCGAAGCGAAAGCGAGTCCAACGCCTCAACAGCGGAAGAAGCGGTGGTCCGACGCGGCGCTTTCCCTACTTCGTTCGGCAAGCTGAATCGCCGCCGAGTCTGCTCCGCCTGCAGATGGCATAAAGCCACCGCCAGCGCGTCGGCTGCGTCCGTGGGTTCAGGGATTTCGTCCATAGTCAGAAGAGCGCGAACCATTTCCTGTACCTGCCGCTTGTCGGCGTGGCCGTAGCCCGCCACCGAAGACTTTACTTCGCGAGGCGAGTAGCTGTGCAC
>JBBRPU010000121.1:0-8587 GCA_038227545.1 Candidatus Acidiferrales bacterium | reverse complement strand
TATTTGAAACGCGTCCAGATTTGAGCGCTCGGTTCAGCCGCGCCTTGAATGGCGCCGAACTACTCCCGGCTGCCGCGCTTCATGTGTCCTTTTTATACTGGCCTCAGGTAACTAGGCTGTAACCCTCCTGCGCTTGTGCTCTTGCTGCGTTGTTCTCGCCAGTGTTAGTGTCCGATATTAGCTGCAGTCTTGCGGAGTCAATAGCGCTATGGCCTTAAGCATCGACGACCTTCTACGCCGAGCTGTGGAAAGCAAAGCCTCCGACCTGCATCTCAAAGTCGGCAATCATCCGTATCTCCGCATTGACGGCGTGCTCATGCCGCTCTCGGACGTGCCCCGCGTAACGCCGGAAGAAATGCTTTCGATGGCGTTCAGCATGATGACCAATCGCCAGAAACAAAAATTCAAGGAGACCGCGGAACTGGATATGGCGTATGGAGTCGCGGGCCTCGGGCGCTTTCGTGTGAACGTTTTCCAGCAGCGCGGAAACGTCGGGATGGTGCTGCGCGTTATTCCCACCAAGATTCGCACCGCCGAAGAATTGAATCTGCCCAGCGTCGTCAGCCGCATCTGCGAAGAGCAGCGCGGGCTGGTGCTGGTCACCGGCACCACCGGTTCCGGTAAATCCACTACGCTGGCGGCCATGATTGACCGCATCAACGCCAACCGCTCCGATCATTTGATCACCATCGAAGACCCCATCGAATTCTTGCATCGCGACAAGCGCAGCTTCATCAATCAACGCGAAGTGGAAGTGGACACCGCGAACTTCTCCACCGCGTTGCGCGCCGCGCTCCGTCAAGACCCCGACGTAATTCTGGTCGGCGAAATGCGCGACCTGGAAACAATTTCTACCGCTTTGCTGGCTGCCGAAACCGGGCATCTGGTTCTTTCCACTTTGCACACTCTCGACGCCACGGAAACCATTCAGCGCATCATTTCTGTTTTTCCTCCGCCGGAGCAGAAGCAGATTCGTTTGCAGTTGGCCGCCACGCTCAAGGCGGTTGTTTCACAGCGCCTGGTGCGCCGCGCCGACGACAAGGGCCGCGTCCCCGCCGTGGAAATCATGATTGCCACCGGCTACATCCGGGATTGCATCATCAACGCCGACAAAACGCGCTTGATCCGCGACGCCATCGCCGCCGGAACCAGCCAGTACGGCATGCAGACTTTCGATCAGTCGCTCTTCGATCTTTATACGAAACAGCTCATCACCCTCGACGAAGCCCTGCTGCGCGCTTCCAATGCCGACGAATTCAAGCTGCGCATCCAAGGCGTACGCTCGGCCGCCGACTCCGCGCGCGAAGAAATGGAACGCCAGATGGCGGACTTCGAGCGCTTCGCCCGCAAGTAAGCCGTTCAAAACTCACTTCAAATTATCAGCGCGCCGGAACCGCAGCGGGTGCCTCACCGTTCGTCGAGGTATCTTGAACAGCGTTACGGGAGTTGCGCGTATTCGGCTTTAGCTTGTTGCAGGACGGGGATGTCCGGGTCGGCATCTTTCCACAACTTGAAGAACGCGTCGTATGCGGCGCGGGATTTGGTCTTATCGCCCGCGAGGGCGTAGGCGCGTGCCAGCCCTACATGGGCCAGCGCGCCGATGGGTTCGCTGGCTACCACGCCGCGCCAATCTACAATTTTCTGAAACTCAGCGACCGCCTGCACGCCCTGGTGAGCCGCGAGAAAAGCTTCGCCGCGAACATATACGGGATAGAGACTCGTCCAAAACGTGTCGTCGCCAGGCACGCCCAGTTCGTATGGCAGCGCGACCGTAAGAATGTCCACAGCTTTGGCGCCGTTTCCAGGAGAGTTGAGCGCGGCTTGAGCGCGCAGTGTCGGCATGTAGTTGAAACGCACCACGGTATCGTCGGGGAAACGGCTCTCCAGATCGTCCGCAAGCGCCTTGGAACCCGCCGAATCTCCGGTCAAAACCAGCGCCAGCGCAGTAACGTACTGCGCGTCACGACCGTTAGACTTCGCGAGCGTGCCGATAACGTGCTCCCGCGCTTGCGCAGCATTGCCGTACAAAGCCTCTCGAAGGGCGGCCGCAGCTTCGCAACCCGCTTCCATTTCTTTTTCGCCCGCGTGGCTCGCAGAAGTCGCCGCCTGGCGTGAGAACTCTCGCGCGCTCGAAAGTTTTCCAAAATAGGCCGCGGTATCCGCTTCCACATAGAGCATGAGGTTTTCTTTGCCGGGTTTGCCTGCCGACCACGCCACCTGCTGCGCCATGCCCGCGGAATCGTTCTTCAAAAACGCCAGCGTATAAAGGTGCAGGCGCAGATTGGCGGAATCGAGATTCTTCGCAAGCGCGTCATCCGCCGTAGCGCGAGCTTCGTCAAACCGCTGGAGATGCACAAGCGTGAGCACCAGGTTATCGGCATTCACGCTGTCTACAGGACTCACCAATACTGCCTGGCGAAATTCGGCCAGCGATTTTTCGTGTTGCCCGATGGTTTCATGTATGACGCCAAGATTCGTCGGCGGCACCCACTCCCGTGGGTAGATTTGCGCCCACAGCTCGTAAGCCTGGCGGGCCTTTTCCATGTCCCCGGTGACAAAATGATAGTAATGGGATTCGATGTAAAACTTTTCCCACTCGCTGACGCGCGACCTCAGCTCGTAAGCTTTCCGCGTGCTCTCGGCTGACAAGCTTTTTTCGCCAAGATTATGATACGCGGTTCCTAACATGGCGTGGGCCATGGCAAATTTCGGATCCAGCTCGATGGAATGCTTCAGCAGCGGCACGGCGCCGGGGTAGTCTCCTTTTGCCTGCATGGTGTTGCGGCCCAAGCTGTAAGCCTGCAGCGCCTCGAGAGAGGGAGTGGTGGCCTGCTCGATGGGCGTATCAAGTTTTTCGACGGTCTTCAGAGACTCGCCAAGTTTTTCCCGTAGTTTCGTGGAAGCTTCGCCCAGCGCCTTCAGAACGTTTTCTTTTCCGCTGGCGGTGATCTGTTCTTGCGCCAGGGAATCCCCAGTGTGGCAATTCACGGCATTCACGCCGATCACATAAGCGCTGCCCAGCGCTGCAATGGAACCGCTCAAGTACGCTTTGCTGCCAACCCGCTGGCAAAGGTTGGCGGCAACCTCCGGTGACAGCCTGGTGCCGGCCGGCTGGCCCATCAGCCGCAAAGTTTGTTGAATGCGCTGTTCGGAGACCAAACTTAAAAATGGCGATTGTTGCAGCTGAGCGGCCAGTCCCTGGCGCAGGGTGTCGTCGAAAATGGCGTCGCCGGTCTTGTTGCTGAAGTCCGCCAGAACAATAGTGTCCATGCGCGTCAAGGCATCGGCGCGGCGGGTATTGTAAAACCAACCGCCAACAACCAGAACAGTGGCAATGGCGGCGGCACCTAACGCCGGCATTTTCCAACCGTAACGGCGGATCGGCGGCGCAGCCAGCGCAACCGGAGCGAAGATTTGCGTTTGCGTGATATTTCCGGAATCCGCTTCACGCTTGAGCTGTAGTAAATCTGCGTGCACCGCCGCCGCGCTCGAATAACGCAGCGCCCGGTCCTTCTGCAGGCATTTGCTGATGATTTCTTCCAGCCTCACGGGAATTTCGGGATGCGCAATCCGGATGGAAACAGGCGCGCGCGTGAGAATGGATTCGATGATTACCCCGCCGGTCTTCCCGCCGAAAGCCTGGTTACCGGTGGCCATTTCATAAAGCAACAGTCCCAGCGCAAAAATGTCCGTGCGCGGATCAAGATCGTCGCCGCGGATTTGCTCCGGCGACATGTACGCGGGTGTGCCGCTGATGACGCCCACGATGGAGACAGGTTCCTGCGAGTGCGTCGAGGACGAGCCATCGAAGCCGGCGCCAGGCAATTCTCTGGGAAGAAGTTTAGCCAGTCCGAAATCAAGCACCTTGGCTTGCCCGCGTTTGGTTACGAATACGTTGGAAGGTTTTATGTCGCGATGGATGATGCCCTGCGTGTGCGCGACATCGAGAGCATCGGCGATCTGCATCCCCAGATCCAGGGTGCGCTCGAGCGACACAGACTGGCGATGGATGTACTGACTGAGCGTTTCGCCATCAATGAACTCCATGGCGATGAAGGAACGGTGGTCATCTTCGCCGACATCGTAAATGGTGCAAATGCCGGCGTGATTCAGGGCCGAGGCGGCGTGCGCTTCGCGGCGAAAGCGTTCCAGCGCCTGCACGTCCTGCTCCAGATTGTCGGGCAGAAATTTGAGCGCCACAACGCGATCGAGGCGGGTGTCCACAGCCTTGTAGACCACACCCATGCCGCCGGCGCCAAGTTTCTCAAGGATGCGATAGTGAGAGATGCTCCCGTCAATCATTGGCGAGCCCGCGGTTTACGGCTGGCGATTCAACTTAAAGAGTCTGATCCTTAAGACGCGCTTCCCCGGCGGCCTTGGGCCGGTCCGTTTTTGGCGGCTTCGGTGAGCCCAGCACATTCAGAACGCGCGCGCCTTCTCCATACACGTTCAAGTCCAGATGTGATTCCAGCTCAAACGATACGTTTTTGCTGCAAACGGTGCAGAACATCGTGCCGTACGCTGGGCCGTCTTTGGGAACAAACATGTTGTAGCGCATGACGCGGTCGCAGCACACGGGAACCCACACATTTGGAGTTGGTGCGAGACTCATAAATCACCTATGTCAGATCAAGTGCCCCGGATTGTACACCGAAACTTCGTGCGCTCCTCGCGAACAATTGCGGGCAGCAAAACCGCACATGGGCTGAGCCGAGAGCGTTGGCTCGCGCTTGCTTCCCGCCGCGGCACCTTCTATGCTCCCGGTATGTTTCGCGCGCCGCGCAAAATTGAATCGGAGCCGGAGTTGTACGAGAGCGCGGTGCGCGCGCTGATGCGCCGGGCGCACTCCGTCCATGAAATGAAAAAATCGCTGGAGCGGCGCAGCGACGATCAAGTGATGATCAAGTCCGTCATCGAACGGCTGAAGCGTCAGGGCATGATTGACGACGCGCGCTACGCCAAACAATTTACCCGCCAGCGCGCCGAAATTCGCAAGCAGGGAAAATTTCGCATCGCGCGGGAACTGCGCGCTCGGGGTATCCCCGACCGGCACATTGATTCGGCGCTCGAAGAGTCCGCGAAAGAAACCGACGAGCGCGCGGTGGTGCGCCAGCGTATCGAGCGGAAACTGAAATTATTTCGCGGCGAAATTGACGATCGCAAGATCGCTTCCCTGTTTCGCAGCTTGCTGCGCGCGGGATTTCCTTCCGACATTGTGCGTCACGAATTGCGCGCCGTAACCCGCGAAGAGGTTCCCGCCATCGAAAACGCCGTGGATGAGGAATCCGCCTAGGGCCTCGCGCATGCCCTTCTCAGCCGCTCTCTTGGCGGCTCTTTACACCTCTGCGATAATGCTTTGACTCTTCCCTGACGAAACTGAGGCTTACGTGACCGGCAACGAAATCCGCACCACCTTCCTGAAATTTTTTGAAAGCCACGGTCACCGCATCGTGCGCAGCAGTTCGCTCGTGCCGCACGGCGACCCCACGCTGCTGTTCACCAATGCGGGGATGAATCAGTTTAAGGACGTTTTTCTAGGGCTGGAGCAGCGCGACTACAAGCGCGCCACCACCGCGCAAAAGTGCGTGCGTGCCGGCGGCAAGCACAACGATCTGGAAAACGTGGGCTTTACCAAGCGCCACCACACCTTTTTTGAAATGATGGGCAACTTTTCCTTTGGCGATTATTTCAAGAAAGATGCCATTGCTTACGCTTGGGAGCTGGTCACCGCGCCAAACTGGTTTGGAATTGATAAAGAAAAATTGTATGTGACGGTTTTTGGAGGCGCGGAAGTCGCTCCGGGCACCAAACTGGGCGTGGATGAAGAAGCGCAAAAACTGTGGCTGGGACAAAACATCCCCGCGGCGCGCATCGTCGCCATCCCCGGCCTGAAAGAAAATTTTTGGGCCATGGGCGATACCGGACCGTGCGGGCCGTGCAGCGAAATTCATTACGACATGGGAGCGATCGCTTCCGATGAAGGTCACGCGGATTGCCAGTTCCCCTGCGATTGCGGACGCTACGTCGAAATATGGAACCTGGTTTTTATGCAGTTCAATCGCGACGCCACCGGCGCGCTCACGCCGCTGCCCAAGCCGTCCATTGACACGGGCGCAGGGCTCGAGCGCCTCGCGGCGGTCATCGAAGGCAAGCTCAGCAATTTTGATACGGATTTATTCTTGCCGCTGATTCAGCGCGCCGCCGAACTTACCGGCGCGCGTCACGGGCAGAATTCCGGATCGGACGCTTCCCTGCGCATCATCGCCGACCACTCTCGAGCCGCCACTTTTCTAGTCTCTGACGGCGTCATTCCCAGCAACGAAGGACGCGGCTACGTTTTGCGCAAGATTATTCGCCGCGCGTTGCGGCACGCTAACTTGTTGCAAGCCAATAACAGCGCACCCAACGCCGTGCTGCCGGGGATGGCCGATGCAGTGCTGCTGGAAATGGGAGACGCTTACCCGAAGCTGAAAGATAATTTTGATCGCGTGCGGCAGGTGTTGCTCGGCGAAGAGCAGCGCTTCTCTCGCACCATCACCGTTGGCCTCAAAAAGTTTGCCGAATATGCCGGCACCGGCGGGCGCGCAGCCGATGGAGCCGCAAACGCCGGCGTGCTTTCTGGCGAAAAAGCCTTCATGCTGTACGACACCTACGGCTTGCCGCGCGATTTCATCGAAGATGTCGCCCGCGATGCGGGCATCGCGGTGGAGTGGCCGGAGTTCGAACGCGCCATGCAGGAGCAGCGCACCCGCGCGCGCGCTTCCTGGAAAGGCGCTTCGAAAGAATCCGCGAATCCGGCGTATGCAAAAATTGCGGAAACTTTCAAGACCGAGCCGGGATTTTATTTCGGCACCACCGCGAAAGACTGCCTGATTGAAGCCATCATCACAAAAACCGGCCCGGTAAACGAGCTCAAGCCCGGCGAGAGCGGCGAAGTCGTTCTGGACCGCACCGCGATTTACGCCGAATCCGGCGGCCAGGTGGCCGACATCGGCGGCTTCTATGATAATTCCGGCGCGCAGCGGCTGGCCGATGTGAGCGGCGCGTTTTATCCCGTGGCAGGTTTAGTTGCGCATCGCGTCACCGCCAAAGAAGCTCTGCATGTCGGTGATCGCCTTACCGTAGTGGCCGACGCCGAGCGCCGCTCCCGCATCATGCGCAATCACAGCGGCACGCACCTGCTCAACGCCGCGCTGCGCAACGCCCTCGGCACGCACGTGAAGCAGGCCGGTTCGCTGAATTCACCGGAGCGCCTGCGCTTCGACTTCTCGCACTTCGCGCCGGTGGACCCGCAGGAGCTGCGGGACATCGAGCAGCAGGTCAACGAGGAGATACGCGTCAACACCGCCATCGAAACCAACGTCACCTCGCTGGAAGAAGCCCTGTCCTCCGGCGCGCTGGCCTTTTTTGGCGACAAATACCCCGAGCACAACGTGCGCGTGGTGACCATTCCGGATCCCAACGCGCCTCGCGGCTTTTACAGCAAGGAGCTTTGCGGCGGCACTCACGTTCACCGCATCGGAGACGTCGGCGTGCTGAAAATCGTCAGCGAACAATCCGTGGCCGCCGGCGTGCGCCGCATCGAAGCGGTCACCGGCACCGGCGCGCTGGAGCACTATCAGAATCAGGCGCGCATCCTGAGCCAGCTCGCCGCGCAGCTAAACGTCGGAGAAGACGCCATCCTCAGCGCGGTGGAAAAACTGTCGCACACCGCCAAGCAACTGGAGAAAGACCTCGAGTCACAAAAACGCAAAGGCGCGCTGAATCAGCTCGACGAGCTGGCCTCGCGCGTCCAGTTGATCAAGGGCGTAAAAGTGGTTTCCGCCGAAGTGGAAAATGTGGACCGCGACGGTTTACGGCAATTGGTGGACAGCCTGCGACAGAAACTGGGGTCCGGGGTCATCGCGCTGGGCATGCCCGATGGCGAAAAAGTCGCCCTGATTGTCGCCGTCACCAAGGACCTTACCGGTAAGGTCCACGCTGGCAAGCTCATCCAGGCACTCGCCAAACAGGTCGGCGGCTCCGGCGGCGGCCGCCCGGACCTGGCCGAGGCTGGCGGTAAAGACACAGCGGCCCTAAAAGGTGCCCTGCAAGGGATACCCTCTCTGCTGGAGCCCTTGTTATAATCCGGCAGCGCTGGAAGAGGGTCCGTGGGCTCTCCGACTAGGTGTGTTTGGCACCAGGTGCTCCGCGTCCCTCGTAGTTGAGACAAGTACTGTGGTTCTATAGCTTGTCGCGTTCACTGATTATACGATTCACCAGGTATAGCAAGGCCTTCCCCAGGCACCCATATGTTCAAGCTCACCGCAGTTTCGGCCGCTCTCGTTCTTGGAGCGCTGGGCTTGTTCGCGGTGCCGTCGCAAGCTCAAATCGCCAGCAGCATTAACCTGGATGGCCGGCGCCTGTTCATCAACGCCGACCCACCCGTAACGCTGAACTTGAACGTTGCCAAAGGTAAAAATATTTATCTGCCGCGCGAGGCGCCCTTTGCCGGCCGCACGCACCCGGCGGTAACCATGGACCGTGATGGAGTGGAAAAAATTGTGCGCGAAGCAGCTGACCGTCACCGCGTGGATCCGGCTTTGAT
>JBBRPU010000120.1:0-8684 GCA_038227545.1 Candidatus Acidiferrales bacterium | reverse complement strand
TGGGGCATTGCAGCCAGAAGCCGAATGTGTTGTTGTTTCTTGCGGCGCTGGAGAAGATTTTGCTGGAGATGGGATTTCGGGTGGCGGAAGGCGCGGGGGTGGGGGCGGCGATTCGGAATTATATGCGGGTGGAAGCGGCGGTTGCGGCTTCGCGGTGACGGACTTGGGCGAGTTGATGGAGCGAGTTGCTGGAGAGGTGACCTAACTTGCGAGCGATCGAAGACCCGTAGGCAGAGAGGTTCCTCCACTGCGCAGACCGACTGCTTCGTACGAGCGAAGCAGAGGAACAAAGCGTCGGTCTGCTCCGGTCGGAATGACAGGTTTTTGTTTGTTTGGTAGAAATCTAGCCAAGTTCAGATGGGTTGCGAGGATTCAAGTGAGCTTGCAAATTTGGGAGAGAGTGTGACGACTACACGTCCGGTGTTGGCTAATGCGGGGGCGATGAAGGAATTTGTGGGCGCCTTCGAGGTTACTTCGCGGTTGACGGGGCAGACCTACCGGTGCCGGTTTTCGTATTTGTGGAACGGGATTGCTACGCGGCACAGCGACACGATTGATACCAAGTTTTTTGTGGACAGCGAAGTGATGATGGTCGGACTGGCGCATACCGCGTTTGTAAAATTTCGCGAGCGCAGCGGGCGGGATATGACGGACCGCGAGGCGAGCTTCATTGCCGCGGACTATTTGCGAGAACGGCTGGAAGAGGAAGACGTGCGGCCGGTTTACGATGTGACCCACGAAGATGTGCTGCGATTGATCGAACAGGTAGGCATCAAGTAATTCTCCCCCAAATGCGGCAGAATAGACCGCAATGAAAACCGTTCCGGCTACAGTAACCACGACAAGCGAGCGCCTGACCACCGTCCTTTCCTACGGCGCGTTGTTGCTGCTGGGCTACGTAATGTATTTGATTTTCGAGCCGTTCCTGGTGCCGCTGACGTGGTCGGCGGTGCTGGCGATATTTTTCTACCCGGTGCACGAGCGGCTGTCGAAGCGGATGCGGCCGACGTGGGCGGCGGTGTTGAGCACGCTGGGAGTGACGCTGCTGCTGATTGTGCCAACGCTGGTGGTGCTGTCGTATACGGCGAAGCAGGCCATTGATGCGACGGCCCGGCTGCAAACCACGTTGATGAATCCGGAGCACGAAGTGCCGGCGGAGGTGGTGGCGCGGGTGCGCGAGCAGCTTCCAGAGGCGTGGCGATCGGTTGATTTTTCCGAACCACTGCGGCAGGGGGCGGAAAAAATCGCGTCCTTCCTGGCGGGTAAATTCGGCGCGCTGGTCAAGAACCTGGTGAGTTTTTTTGTGGCGCTGTTCATATTGGTGTTCGGGCTATTTTTTATGTTTCGCGACGGGCCCGCGGCGGTGCGGGGAGTGAAACATTTATTTCCGTTTGACCGGTCCATTCAGGAAGAAATGCTGGCGGAATCGAAGGAGTTAATTTTCGCGAGCGTTGCGGTGGGACTGCTGGTGGCGGGTATTCAAGGATTTCTGGGAGGAACGGCGTTTGCGATCACGGGAGTGCACACGCCAATTTTCTGGGGAGTGGTGATTGCGTTTTTCTCGCTGGTGCCGGTGGTGGGCTCGGCGATGATCTGGTTGCCGACGGCGTTGTGGCTGGGGTTCAGCGGGCACTGGGGTAAAGCGGTGGTGATCATGACGATTTGCGGAGCGGTGGCGGGAATCGCCGATAACATTGTGAGGCCGTTGCTGCTGCGCAATCGCACGCAGCTGAATGAGCTGCTTTTGTTTATCGGTGTGCTGGGAGGGCTATCGGTTTTTGGCCTACTGGGATTGGTGGTGGGGCCGGCGATCGTGGCGGCGGCGATGGGAGTGTTTCGCGTACACATGATGCATCGCGAAGATCTGGCGGCGGCGCGAACAAATGAACTATTAGTGGTGCGGCCGGAGAACCTTTAGCCTAATGCTCAACGATTTCATGCAGAACGCCCGAATGGTTAACGCCCTAATGCTTAATGACAGTTTCGAAAAACGGTTAGCATAACGATGCCTGTGCTAGAGTACCCCGCTCGATGACTTCCAAGAACAGTAAGGCAGCTCCCGTGCATGCGGAACTGCCGCCGGCGAAATTGCGATGGCGGTGCGAATTGTCGCGCATACCGTTTGAGACGACGGCGCAGGCGGAGCTGCGGGAAGGATTTATCGGGCAGGAACGCGCATTGCGCGCGCTGAAGATGGGCGTGGAGCTTTCGGCGCCAGGATACAACGTGTTTGTGTGCGGGCTGGCGGGGACCAGCCGCGGCGGGACCATCGCGAGCATGATCGAGAAGCTGCATCCACGAACGAAGAAATCGCTGGATCGCTGCTATGTGAACAATTTCAAAATTGCGGACCGGCCGCGGTTGCTGTCGCTGACGCGCGGGCAAGCCAACGGCTTCAAGAAAGATATGCAGGCGGGAATTGATTTCCTGCGGCGGCGGATCCCGCAAGTTTTTGAGGGTGAGCCGTTTCAGAGACAGAAGGGGCGGATTGTCGAGCGTTTCACGGTGCGCGAGAAGGAATTGATGGACGATTTCACGCGGCGCATCGCGCGCGAACAGTTCGCACTAGGTCACATGCAGGTGGGTGCGGTGGCGCTGCCGGAAATTTTTCCGGTGCTGGAAGGGCAGATGGTGCCCATCGAAGATATTTCGAAAATGGTGCACGAAGGGAAGCTGGAGGCGCCGGTGGCGGAGACCATCGAGCGGAAGTACGAGCAATTCCGGCAGGAATTTACGGTGGTGTACCGCAAGACGCTGACGCTTTCGCGGGAGCTGGCGAGCGAGTTGAGTTACCTGGAACAGGAAGCGGCTTCCGTGCTGGTGGAAGGCACCATTGAAGAGCTGAAGGAAAAATACCCTGGCACGGGAGTTGCAGAGTACCTGGAGGAAGTGCGGCATCACCTGCTGGATAACCTTGGACCGTTCAAAGAACGCGAGGGCGAGAGCGAAACGGAAGGCGTGGGCGAGCCGCCCGACGGATTGCCGAAGATGCCGGGGCTGATGGAGCGCGACCCATTTCGCGTTTATGGCGTGAATGTGATTCTGGCACATGGGGATGAGGACGAATCGCCGGTGATTTTTGAAACTGCGCCGACGTACGCAAATCTTTTCGGGACGATTCAGCGGGCTTACGATACGCGCGGCGGCTGGACCAGCGACTTCATGGATTTGCGCGGGGGATCGCTGCTGCGCGCGGATGGCGGATTTCTGATCATGTATTCGATGGAAGCGATTTCGGAGACGGGAGTGTGGCGGGCGCTGAAACGCACGCTGAATCACAGCCGGCTGGAGATTCAGCCGCTGGAAATGTTTTATCCCTTTGGTGGCAGCGCGTTGAAGCCGGAAGCGGTGCAACTGGATGTGAAAGTGATTTTGATCGGGGACCGCGAATTGTACGAAGTGCTATACAACTACGAAGAAGATTTTCGCAAGATTTTTAAGGTGCGCGTGGAGTTCGACGAAGAGATGCATATGAGCGATGGGGTGATCGCGGAATATGCGGGGAGGCTGCGCTCGCTGTGCGAGAAGGAAAATTTGTGGCCGTTCGATCGCGGGGCGTTCGCGGCGATGCTGGAATATGGAGTGCGGCAAGCGGGCCGGCGGAATAAGGTTACGGCGAGATTTGTGGATATGGCGGACCTGGCGCGCGAAGCGCACTATGCCGCGGCGGCCGCAGGCGAGACGGTGGTACGCGCGGCGCATGTGCGGGGCGCGCTGGCTTCCAAGATGGAGCGCCACAACCTTATCGAGACGCGGGTGCGCGAAATGATTCAGGAAGGCACGTTGCTGGTGGATGTGGCTGGCGAGCGCGTGGGGCAAGTGAATGGTTTGAGCGTGCTGGAGATCGGCGGGTATTCGTTCGGCAAGCCGGTGCGCATCACGGCATCCGCGGCGCTGGGCAAAGTGGGACTGATCAACATCGAGCGCGAGGCGAATTTAAGCGGGCGCTTTCACGACAAAGGCGTGCACATCATTTCGGGATTTTTGCGTACGCGCTTTGCGCAGGACACACCGCTCTCGCTGGCGGCCAGCATTTGCTTCGAACAATCATATTCGGGAGTGGATGGTGACAGCGCCAGCTCGACGGAAGTGTATGCGCTGCTTTCGGCGCTGGCGGTATTGCCGCTGCGGCAAGACATTGCGGTGACCGGCTCGATGAACCAGCAGGGAGACATCCAGGCCATCGGCGGAGTGAACGAAAAAATCGAAGGATATTTTGATGTGTGCCGCATTCAGGGATTGAGCGGGAAGCAAGGGGTGATGATCCCGGCGTCCAATGTGGAGGACCTGATGCTGCGGGAAGATATTCTGGAAGCGGTAACGGCAGGGAAATTCCACATCTGGCCGGTGGAAAAAGTGGAGCAGGGGATAGAAATTCTGACCGGGACGTCCGCGGGCGAGCGTGATGATAAAGGCAAGTTTGACGCGGGAACGGTGTTCGCGATGGTGGATGATCGGTTGCGCTCGATGGCGAATACGATGAAGGATTATCAGTAGCTGTTCCGTAAGATCAATTCAGACAAATTCTTTATGGGTTCGGATTCGGGGGCGCGAGATAGGCGCGGCGATAGTCAACACGTAGTGGCGCCGAAGCTGGCGTGCCGGTGGTGACGCGGACTTCGAGAGCGTGGATGGCGCCATCCTGAAGCGGGGGAACGAAAGCCACGCTGAATTCGTGACGCACGATTTGGGCGATGCGCGCGAAGATGGCATCCAATTCTTTTGAGCTTGAAGGAAAGTACGCCTGGCCGCCGGTGCTTTCGGCGATTTGGCGGAGGAGCATGTCGGCTTCGGCAAACTGTTGTGACGTGATGGCCGCCTTGGTGGGCGGTGCTTTCTTTTTGTTGCCCGGCGGTGGATTGCGGAGCTTGCCGGTGAGCGAAACGGCCAAAATGAGAACGTCGGTGGTTTTTACGCGCTCGAGCAAATCGTGAATTTCTTTTTCGGAGGAAGTGTCTACTCCGGTGGAGAGTAGAACGATGGATTTCTTGCCGGGGGCGGCGGCGAGCCAGTCGAGAACTTTGGAGAGGCTGGCAGACAAATTCAGCGAGCCAAAACCCAGATTGAAACTCAGGCCGTCGAAAGCAGCGGCGGCGGATTGTTTGTCGGGAGTGAAATCGAGCAGAGCTTGAGGAGCGTCGGCATATTTCACTACGGCGACGCGATCATCTGGTGAGAGGCCGCTCAAGAAAGCGTGTGCGGCCTGCAGATGGCCGCCTTCAAGTAGATAGACGGCGGGGCCGGCTTCGATGAGCAGGACGGTGAGGGCAGGTTCTTCCACGGCCAGGAAATCGGTGATGGGTTGCTCGACGCCATTGTCGAAGACATGGAAATTTTCGCGCTGGAGATTTTCCGCAAATTTGCCGGCGGAATCGGTGACGGTTACTCCAACGTTGACGCGGCTGACGTCTACCCGAATGGGTTGTGACTGAGGAGTTGCGGTTGACGGCGGCGGAGCGGCCGATTCCTGCGCGGGTTCTTGCGCGACTGTGGCTGCGGCAAAAATAAAACAGTAAAAAACGAAGAGCAGCGGACGCCGCAGCATTCCCGTGTTACTGGATCCACTCGTCGAAATGCAGGCCTTGGGCATCTTTCCAGGAGGCGCTGGAAGCAACGTGGAGGTGGCGGGCGAAAACTTCGGGATTGAGGTCGAGAAGCCAACTTGGAGCGGGGCTGACATCGGCCTTGGGCGCGCCGGG
The DNA here is from genome assembly GCA_038227545.1 of Candidatus Acidiferrales bacterium. Classification (GTDB taxonomy): domain Bacteria; phylum Acidobacteriota; class Terriglobia; order Acidiferrales; family UBA7541; genus Acidiferrum. The sequence continues at coordinate 2,985 of JBBRPU010000120.1, read as the reverse complement.
CTTGCGTTTTGTCGCCGGAGCAGCGTTGGCCTTAGCGACGATACGGGTTTTGAGAGCCGGCCAATCTACCTTATGAAAATCGAAGTAGCCGAGACCATTTACTGTGGCCGGGAATTGCGCGCGGGCCGCCTGAAAAGCGGGCGCGGTGGAAAGACCGGCGGTGGTGCTGTGGGAGCGGCTGGCGAGAAATTCGTGGACGGTTTCGAGGCGCGGGGCGATGACGAAGTAATCCTGGGTTGCGGCCACGTGATAAAAATCCGGCTGGGCGGTGCCAGCGGCGCCCGCCGCGACTTGAGTGCCGCCGGTGGAAATTTTCATGAAAGTAGTTTCGCCTTCGGCGCGTTCGGAAGTGATGTGGTCACTGAGGAGAGTGTGCAGAAGTTTTACGGCGCCTGCTTTGTCGCGAACGCCGACCAGGTAGACCTGTTTGTTCGAGTCGAGTGAAGCGCTGGTCTGGAGCGAGGCAAACTCGCCGGTGAAGAGTGCGAGGGCGCTGCTCAACGATTGGCCGAGCTTGGCCTGCGCCATCAGGTCGAGCATGTCCACACTGCCTTGCCGGCCGGGGGGCATAACCGCTGCAGTGATGCGTTTGGTAAGTTCATAGATGGCGTTCAAATTTATTTCCGTGTCGGTGTAAGAAATGGCATCGGTGGGAATGTATTTCATCGCCGGAGGCGCGGCGGCGCCCTGATCCCAAATATCGAAGAGCGTACCGGCGGAGGGATCGCCGAGAGCGGCGGCCTGCACGCGAGTTTGCGCGCCCTCCATCAGGACGCGGCCGGCGAGACAGTGAATGGCGTCGAGCTTCATGGCTTCCAGGACGGGGCTCATGCGGAAACCGCCGGCGCTAGAGCCGGAGGCGAGATTTTTCAAATCGGGGACGCGCAGGAAAAATTCGAGCTGGCCTTTTCCGAGGACGGCCTGGGCTTCTTTGTATGCGGGGGAATCGGCGAGGGCGCCGGAAGAAACGGATTTGCCTGCGAGGCGATTAAGAATTTCTTCGAGTACCGCGGTTTCACTGGCGCTGACGGCGTATTTGTCGTGCTCCACCCAGTACGTGGTACCGGACTTGCGCTGCACCTTCAGAGCGGAAACTCCCGCGACGGTGACTTGAGAAATCTGCGGCACTTCTTTTTCGTTGGCACGCAAGCTGAGGACAGCCTTGGAGAGGATGGCCTCTTTTCCGGTGCGATCGTAGATGAAGAAAAGTCCATTCCAGGGCGTGGCTTTGGCTGACGAGGGATTGGCGGAAACCACGAAGCCGTTTTTTTTCTGAGGATCGCTGAGATACCCGAGGACAAAGGGATTTTCGAGCAGGGAGGCGTACTCCTCAAGCTGCTGGCGAGTGAGGTGCGGCTCGGCGGATTTTTCTTCAGAGTTTTTGAGCAGGGCGTTGGTGATGGAGGAACGCACCGGCGCGAAGCCCGGATCGTCCCAAAGCGCTGCGATGGAATTGGTTTTTCTGAGTTCGGCGCTGGGCTGGCCGCGCCACACAAAATAGAAAGTGGTATTGGCGGGCAGCTGGTGCGGCTCGAGGGGGGACTGAGCCGGGAGAGCATACGCGCACAAAAGGAATGCCGCAGCGCAGAGCAAAAGATGGCGGGTGGTGAGGCTTCGCATGGGAGGAGCTCCTGGTTGAGACAAGATAATTCTGCGGTATTGCAGCGCTTCGCGGGGACAAAAATAGCCCTGCGGCGCGTGAAAGGATTAACGCGACGCAGGGCTTGAAAAAATCGGCCTTCCTTACTGCGAAGGCGGCTTGGCGGCTGCAGCAGCGGGAGTAGCGGCAGGAGCTCCGCCACCTTCCTTGGGAGTGGAGAGGTAGCCGCTGATCTGATTCTTGGCCACGTCGAATACCACGATTTCATAGGGGGCCATGCGGGAGGCGCCCTTCATGTAAAACTGCACCGGTTCACCGGCGGTCTTGTCTTTCTTTTCGATGGAGCGATCATCGGCGAGGACGGTCACGGTATACTTGCCCTTTTTCTGGTCAGACTTATTAAGGGTCATCTGCACGGGTCCGATGCGCTGGGGAGTTTTGGCTTTATCGAGCTTGAACTCGTAATAGTTGCGATCACCGCGGCGCCTCAGCTCTTCCAGATCGTCGCGGTTGTGGGCAATCAGGCCGCTCATCACACCCATGTCGCCAGTGGCGCGATCCAGTTTGCCCTTGGTGGCTTCCAGATCGGTCTTGGTGCTCTCGATGTCTTTTTTCGCGCCGGTGACGTCGGTGGCTACCGCGCCAATTTTCTCTTCGCTTTCCTGTTTCACCTGCGAAAGCTGCGCGGTGAGTTTCTGGTCGGCGGCAACCTGATCCTTGCGAATGGATTCAGAACGGCTGCGCGCCTGCGCCAGCTCAGACTGGGTCATGCCGACTTTCTGCTCGGTGACTTCGAGATGGCCCTTGAGATCGGCAAGACGCGAATTGGCCTGCTCGAGTTGCGCGGACATCACTTTGTTCTGGTCCTGTTGCTTGATCAGGTCCTGTTCAAGTCGCGCTTGCTGCGAATGGCCTACATACGCAAGAACCGCCAAGCCGGCAAAGAGCACCACGAAGAGCACGGCAATCCAGCGAGGTGTGCCGGGAGCATCATAGTGATAGGACTCCTGCGGACTCGGAACGTTCGGGGAAATACTCATTCACCCTCCTCAGTCAGGTGTTACGCAAAATTCATTTACGTGTAATTCGGATGCGTTACCCTCAATAAGGGTTCGCCCGGGGAATTATCGCCTGCGCACCGCAGCGTGTCCATGCTGGAATCATGGGCGGGTGCTTCGGGCGGAACGGCCCCGCTGGAGCGGGCTGGAGGAAAAAGCGCTTGCGGGCCAGCGGGCCAGTACCGAAGTGGTCAAGCCACCGCGGGGAGTGAACTCGCCGCGAACGATACACCACTTGGGGCGGATAGATTTGACGATGTCGTGCAGCATCTTGTTCACGGCGTTTTCGTAAAAAATACCCAGATCGCGATAGGCCAGCAGATACAT
>JBBRPU010000119.1:0-8728 GCA_038227545.1 Candidatus Acidiferrales bacterium | reverse complement strand
TCCAGATGGCTTGCTTGCCTTCCGCGGAAAACGTTTGTGACGAAACGGTCTGCCCGCGCAACGTTGCCAGCGTCCCCGACGGCACGAAGAGTCGCGCCACGGCGATGGCTTCCGAAACCGGACCTCTTCCGCACTCGCGCACATCCAGAATCAGGTTGTGAATTCCTTGTTTTTCCGCTTCCAGCAAGCGTCCGCGAACTTCCTCGGCGCGCCCGGCGTCTAGAGAATTCAAGCGCAGCACCAGCGTATCCGCGTCGGCCTTCTGGCTGATCAGTTTTACCGCTATGGGCTTCTCGCGAACCACATCCACTTCTTCAGGAGTGGCTTTCCCGCGGCGGATTACCGCCACCTTCACCGCGGTGCCCGCTTGCCCGGTGAGCAGATTCGTAGCCTGGCCCACCGACATATCTCTCGTCGTGAATCCGCCGATGGACTCGAAAATATCGCCGCTGTGAATCCCCGCTTTGGCGGCCGCGCTGTCCGGCAAAACCGAAATCACGATAACGTATCCGAATCGTTTGCTGAGCGTGATTCCGCTCTCGCCGGTGCCGGTACTCTGCGTCTTTTTCTTGAATTCGTCATATTCGCGCGGCGTCAGGTAACTGGACTGCGTGTCCAGCGATTCGAGCAGTCCGTGGAGGGACCCGGCCGTGACCGTATGCATGTTCGGTTCGTCTACGTAATCCTGCTGAATCTTCTGCAACACTTCGCCAAACACGGTGAGAGACTTGTACGCTTTGTCATCCGGAGTGCGGCCCAGCACATGCCCGATTCCGGCATAGCAGAAGATCACCACCGATACGCAAATCAGACCGATACGTGCCGCTCGATTCATGCCTCACCTGTTGGGAAAGCCCATAAAAGTATACCACCGCTCAATAGTCGGACGCGGCCCGCAAGATAAAGGAAGCCTCCAAGTGCTTGAGGAGTTTCTCCACGAGCGATGTGCCAGGGCTCAGGACACCGCTAAAGACACGCCCAACCCCACGTTTGATGCGTTTTAACCACACCACGCCATTAGACTACCATTATTACAGCCATAAACATCTTGTTATGTTACACAAATAAGCTATGACTTGGCTTGCAACTTGCTAAAATAAACAGCGCGTATGTTTCAGACCACCATCATCTCATCTGCAACCACCGAAGGCGTAGGCCTGCACACCGGTGTATACGGCCATGTGACTCTGACACCCGCCCCGGCAGAAACCGGGATCGTCTTTCGTCGCACCGACCTGGAGAATTTTCCGATAGAGGCCCAGGGCCACAACGTCGCGCGCGTAAGTTACGCCACAAGCTTGATGAAGCAAGGCGTTTTGCTCTCAACCACCGAGCACCTGCTCGCCGCGATTTACTCCTGCGGAATAGACAACATATATATAGACATTGATTCCATCGAGATTCCCATCCTCGATGGTTCCGCGGAGCCGTTCATGCAGATGCTGGAGCGCTGCGGTATCCGCCGCTTACGCCGCCGGCGCCGTTTCCTGAAAGTTCTGAAGCCGCTGGAAGTTACCGAGGGTGATCGCCGAATTGGCGTATATCCCGCAAGCGATTTCAGCGTGTGCTGCTATGTGGATTTCCCACATCCGCTCGTCGGCCAGCAGCAATTCGAAATGTCCGTCAACGCCGCCAACTTCCGCCAATTGCTGGCTCGGGCGCGCACTTTTTGCTTTGAGCGCGACATTCAACCCTTGCGCGCTATGGGCCTGATTCGCGGCGGCTCGCTTGAAAACGCCATTGTGCTGACGGAAAGCGGCGTCATGAACGGTCCGCTGCGATTTTCCGACGAATTCGGGCGTCACAAAACACTCGACCTCATAGGAGATCTGGCGCTCATCGGGTTGCCTCTGCTCGCGCGCGTGGAGGCTCACAAAGCCGGACATGCCCTGCATACTCAACTGGTTAGCCGCCTTCTCGCAGACCCCTCATTGTGGACCATCACGACAGCGGAGGCCTCCGCAGCCGAACTGGACCAACCGGAGGCCGTCGCTCCCGCCGCTGCGGATTAGTAACCTGATTAGTCATTCGTCGCCCACCTCATCTTGCCAAGTTGCCAAAGCTGCCTCGCTCCCACAAACTGGGTTGGAATCCCATGGCTAACAAAGACCTAGCTGTAGTTATTCTGGCGGCCGGTAAGGGCACGCGCCTCAAATCAAGCCTCGCCAAAGTTTTGCACCGCGCGGGCGGCCGCTCTCTTGTGGAGCAAGTCCTTCGCGCCTGCGCGCCGCTAGGTGCCAGAAAAACTCTCGTCGTCGTCGGTCATCAGGCGGAAGAAGTAACTGCCACAGTTACTCCTGCGGGAGCCATCCCTGTTTTGCAGCAGCCGCAACACGGCACCGGGCACGCCATGCAAGTGGCGCGGCGCGCGCTCGGGAATTCCAAATTCGCCCTCGTGCTTCCCGGAGATGCGCCGCTGGTGCGCTCCGAAACTTTGAAAGCCCTCCTGGCCACCCATCGTTCCGCGGGCGCCGCCGCCACCGTTCTCACCGCGGTAGTCGCCGACCCCTTCGGCTACGGAAGAATTTTGCGAAAATCCGACACCGCCATTTCCGCCATCGTGGAGCAGTCGCAGCTCACCGGCGGCCAGGCGGAGATCAACGAAATCAATTCCGCGATTTATTGTTTCACTCTCGAAAAGTTGTGGCCCGCGTTGGCGCAGGTGCAGCCCAGCAACAAGCATCGCGAACTTTATCTCACCGATGCCGTGGCGGTATTGGCTGCCAAAGGCGAAAAAGTTCTCGCGCAGGTGGCCGCGGATTCCCGGGAAGTGCTCGGCTGCAACACGCGCGCGGACCTCGCCGAAGTGGATCGCATCTTTCGCGAATGGAAACGCGCCGCGCTGATGGATGCGGGTGTAACCATCCAGTTGCCCGAAACTGTTTTGATTGATCCGGAAGTAGTCGCCGGGGAAGACACCGTCATCGAGCCTGGCGTGCAGTTGCTGGGCAAAACAAAGCTTGGCGCGCGCTGCACCATTCGCAGCGGCAGTGTTTTGAGCGATGCCATACTTGGAGACGATGTATTGGTCGAGCCGCACTGCCTGATCTCCGATAGCCGGCTGGATGATCGGGTTATCGTGGGCCCTTTTGCGCGATTGCGCGGCGGTACTCATCTGAAAGCCGGCGTGCGCATCGGGAATTTCGTCGAGCTCAAAAAAAGCACGCTCGGTGAAGGCACGAAAGCCATGCACCTCAGTTATCTTGGCGACGCCAGAATCGGCGCAAAAACTAATATTGGCGCGGGCACCATCACTTGTAACTACGACGGCTTTCACAAGCACCCCACTACCATCGGCAACAAGGTTTTCATCGGCAGCGATTCCGCTCTCGTCGCGCCCGTGCGCATCGGTGACGGCGCGTACATCGCCGCCGGTTCCACCATCACGGAAAATGTTCCCGCCGACGGCCTGGGAATCGCACGCGGCCGCCAGATGAACAAACCTGGCTGGGCCAACAAAAAACGCCGCGAACTAGCGGCTGCATCGCAGTCGCCAAAAACTGCCGCAAAAAAATCGCGGCGCGCGCCCAAAAAACCCCGCCGCTAAGCCCCGCGCCTCTCACCGGCTTGGCGCTCGCTGTGCTAAAATAAAACTTCCCGCAACCTCACAGGAGTCGCCACCGCATGAAATTTGGAGTAGTGGTCTTTCCGGGATCCAATTGCGACCACGACGCGTTTTACGCCACCAGCGATGTGCTGCACCAGCCAGTTGAGTTCATCTGGCATCAATCCGAAAATCTGGCCAACTGCGATGCGGTGATTCTGCCCGGCGGTTTCGCGCATGGCGACTATCTGCGCACCGGCGCTATCGCCAGATTCTCTCCGGTGATGAAGTCCGTGGAAAAGTTTGCGAAAAGCGGCGGCCTCGTGCTGGGAATCTGTAACGGTTTCCAAATCCTGTTGGAAGCCGGGTTGTTGCCCGGCGCGGTCATGCGTAACGTCGGCCTGCGCTACATCTGCCGCCATGTACACATCCGCGTGGAGAATACCGCCACATCTTTTACCCAGGCCGCAAAGCCGGGCCAGATTCTCAAAATTCCCATCGCTCATAACGACGGCAATTACACCTGCGATCCCGCGACGCTCGCGGACCTCAAGAAAAATCAGCAAATTGTTTTTCGCTACACTACTCCCGATGGCAAAGACGACGCCGCGGGGAATCCCAACGGCTCCATGGAAAACATTGCCGGCATCTGTAATCGTGACCGCAACGTCGCCGGTTTGATGCCGCATCCGGAGCGCGCCGTCGAATCCGTTCTGGATTCCGCGGATGGACTGGTAATTTTTCGTTCTATGGTCGAAGCCTTGGTCACTTCGGCGAAGGCCACCGCCTGATATTACGGCCGCACGCTTTACGGTGCGGCCTCCGGTGATTTTGAAATAGCGTTTAGGCAGGAAAATTGGCGACAGCAAGCGCGGAAATTAAAGTAACGGCGGAAATCGCCGCGGAGCACGGCCTCTCCGCTCCCGAATACGCGCGCGTGCAGCAAATCCTCGGCCGTGATCCCAACATCACCGAGCTCGGAATCTTCAGTGTGATGTGGAGCGAACATTGCTCCTACAAATCCAGCAAAGTTCATCTGAAGCGCCTTCCGGTGAGCGGGAAACTCGTCGTTCAGGGTCCGGGAGAAAATGCCGGCGTTGTGGACATCGGCGATGGCCTCGTCGCGGCATTTAAAATTGAATCGCACAATCATCCAAGTTTCGTGGAGCCGTTTCAGGGAGCCACCACCGGAGTCGGCGGCATCCTGCGGGATATTTTCACCATGGGTGCTCGGCCTATCGCCATTCTCGATTCGCTCCGTTTCGGCCCGATCACCGCGGACGCTTCCGCTCCGTCCGTTTCCGCCGAGACCATCTCCAAAAATCGCCGCATACTCGATGGCGTGATTCGCGGCGTCGCCGGCTACGGAAATTCTTTTGGCGTGCCGACCATCGGCGGCGAAGTTTGTTTTGAGCCGTGTTATTCGCAGAATCCCCTCGTTAACGCTCTTGCCCTGGGCATCGCGAAAAAAGAAGATTTGTTTTTCGCCAAGGCGCGCGGTACCGGCAACCCGGTTATCTACGTCGGCGCGAAAACCGGCCGCGACGGAATTCACGGCGCATCTCTCCTCGCTTCCGCCGAATTCACCGAGGAATCGAAGCAAAAGCGCCCCAACGTTCAGGTGGGCGATCCTTTCGTTGAAAAATTATTGCTGGAAGCCTGTCTCGAAGCCATGAACACCGGTGCCGTCGTGGCCATTCAGGACATGGGCGCCGCCGGCCTGACCTGCTCCACCACGGAAATGGCTTCGCGGGGAGGCACCGGTATTGAGATTGATCTCGCGCGCGTACCGCAACGTGAAACCGGCATGACCCCTTACGAAATCATGCTCAGCGAATCGCAGGAGCGTATGCTCCTCGTCGCCGAAAAAGGCCGCCAGCAGGAAGTGCTGAAGGTTTTCAATAAGTGGGGCCTCGACGCAGTAGTCGTCGGCGAAGTTGCCGACGGTGGCCTCTTGCGCGTTAAGGATCACGGCAGAATCGTAGCGGAAATCCCCGCGCACCCGCTTGCAGAAGAAGGCCCGGTGTATCAGCGTCCCATGGCCGCGCCCGCGCGACGTTCTGAATCCGCGAAAGACTGGTTCACTTTCAGTCCGGAAAAGAAAAACCTCACGGAAAATTGTCGGCGCCTGCTCGCGTCTCCCGCAATTTCTTCCAAGCGCTGGATTACCGAGCAATACGACACCATGGTGCGCACCAACACGCTGGTCGTTCCTGGAGCCGGCGATGCCGCGGTTGTGCGGATCAAAGGGACGAAGCGCGCCCTCGCGCTTTCCACCGATGGCAATGGCCGCTGGTCTCAATTGAATCCGCGTCTCGGCGCCATGCATGCCGTCGCGGAAGCCGCTCGCAACGTGGCCTGTTCCGGCGCGAAGCCCATCGCCGCCACCAATTGCCTGAATTTTGGCAGCCCTGAAAAACCCGACGTCATGTGGCAATTCAGCGAAGCGATTGACGGCATCACCGCTGCGTCTAACGCACTCGAAACTCCCATTACCGGCGGAAATGTCAGTTTCTACAACGAAACTCTGGGTCGTTCGATTTTTCCCACTCCGGTGATTGGAATTCTCGGTGTGCTTGAAGATGCCGCGCGCGTCGTGAAGCTCGCTTTTCGAAACGCGGGTGACATTATTCTACTGCTCGACGGCCTTGACGCTGCGGGTGCGGGCGCTGCAACCACCAAACCGGCGTGCGAATTTTCGTCCTCGGAATATTCCAAATCCATAGCGGGCATCGTAGCCGGCCAGCCCCCCGCCATTGACCTCGCTGCCGAAAAACGTCTGCAGCAATGCCTCGTCGCACTCGCGGTTGCCGCGCAAATTCAATCCGCCCACGACATCAGTGACGGCGGACTTGCCGTCACGGTAGCGGAAAGTTGTTTCGCCACAGTCGACTTAGGCGCGCAAGTCATAACCGATGATGTGGCGCCGGCGGAATCTGCCGTCTTCGGTGAACGCGGCGCCCGCGCGGTCGTCTCCGTTTCACCGTCGTCGCTCGCTGCTGTCCAGGAAAGTGCGCGCCAACATGGCGTCACCGCCACCCACATCGGTCAAGTCACCGGGAACGCCATTTTCAGCATCCAATACCATGGAAGTGTAATAATCGAAGAGTCCGTAGCCGCACTCCGCGATATCTGGTCCCATTCGCTTGAGCGCGCACTCAAACAATGAATCCCAAGCTCGCTTTCGCTGACGATCATTTTCACGACGAGTGTGGTGTATTCGGCGTATTCGGCCATCCGGAAGCCGCCAACCTCACCTACCTCGGCTTGTACGCGCTGCAGCATCGCGGCCAGGAATCCGCCGGCATCGTTTCCAGTGATGGTGACGAACTGCATCTGCATCGCGCCATGGGCGAAGTGGAAGAAATTTTTCAGCCCGCCGTGCTTGCGAAACTTCCCGGCACCGCCGCCATCGGCCACACGCGCTATTCCACAGCAGGCGACAAAGCTTTGCTGAACGCGCAGCCCATCATGATTGATTGCAACAAGGGCAAACTGGCGCTGGGCCACAATGGAAATTTGACCAACGCCGCGGAGTGGCGCCGCAAGCTGGAACATCGCGGCTCCATATTTCAAACCAACAGCGACACCGAAGTCATCGTGCATCTGATCGCCCGCTCGCAAGCCCGCAATTTGTCCGGCGCGATTGGCGACACTTTGAATCAGGTAGAGGGCGCGTACTCTTTACTGCTGCTCACTCCTGATGAGTTGTACGCGGTGCGCGATCCGCGTGGGTTTCGTCCTCTGGTACTCGGACTGCTTCCCGCCACCGACGGCGCGCCGGAAGCCTGGATGGTCGCTTCGGAAACCTGCGCATTCGATCTCTTAAATGCCCAGTACGTGCGCGAAATCGAGCCGGGCGAGATGGTGCGCATCTCCAGGTGCGGCATCGAATCCATTCGCTTTGCTCCCGAAAAGCAGCAGCAGCACTGCGTCTTCGAACATGTTTATTTTTCGCGCCCGGACAGCATTATCTTTGGACGCTCCGTAAACGAAAGCCGCGAGGCTCTGGGCCGCCGTCTTGCCCAGGAGCATCCCGCCGACGCCGACATCGTCGTGCCCGTCCCGGACTCCGGTGTTCCCGCGGCGGTCGGCTACGCGCTCGAATCTAAAATTCCGTTTCGCATGGGCCTGATCCGCAATCATTACATCGGCCGCACGTTTATCGAGCCTTCCCAAGCCATCCGTAATTTTGGCGTGAAGCTGAAACTGAATCCCGTGCGCGGATTGATCGAAGGCAAGCGTGTCGTGCTGGTGGATGACTCCATCGTGCGGGGCACCACCAGCCGCAAGATTGTGCGCATGGTGCGCGAAGCGGGCGCCCGGGAAGTTCACGTGCGCATCAGTTGCCCGCCCACTATTTCGCCGTGCTACTACGGTGTGGATACCCCCACACGTGAAGAGTTGATCGCTTCGTCCAATTCGCCGGAACAAATCCGCCAGTATCTTGGCGCCGATTCGCTCGGCTACATTTCCATGGCCGGATTGCGCCAGGCCGTAAGCGACCAAGAAGGGAAATTCTGTACTTCGTGTTACACCGGTGTGTACCCGACAGATTTAGTGCAGCTCGAAGTTCGCGCCTACAAACCCGGAGCCGGCAATGGCGTGGTCGGCGACCTCAACGGAAATTCCGCGGATGAACTCACGATAGAAAGGCCTGTGGTGGTCGAAAGTGAAGGCTGAGAAAAAACAAAAGCAAGAAGAACCACGCGTGCCCGTAGGCACAAAAATTCAGCGCGAAATTATCGCCTGGTTCTGGGTAGGTCTGGCCTTTCTGCTGATCAATGGAACGATCGGCCAGGCGCGCGTCATCCCCTCTGGCTCCATGGAAAATACTTTGCTGATCGGCGATCACCTGATCATGAGCCGCATCGGCTACGACGCTGGGGTGCCCTTTACCAACTGGCACGTGCCGTTGTGGCGCAATCCCAAACGCCAGCAGGTGATTATTTTCAAGCCGCCATTCGCGCCGGATACTCCTGACTACGTAAAGCGGGTTATCGGTTTGCCGGGCGACAGCGTTGATATTCATGACGGCGGGGTGTGGATCAACGGACAAAAACTCAATGAGCCGTACACCATCGGCGCCAGCGAGCCCTACGAGCTGCAGACGCCCTACAAAGTTCCCGACAATTGCTATTTTGTGATGGGCGACAATCGCGGCAATTCCTACGACAGCCGTTT
>JBBRPU010000118.1:0-8742 GCA_038227545.1 Candidatus Acidiferrales bacterium | reverse complement strand
TTTTTAACTTTTACCTCGCAAGAGGTACGGAGGCTGAGCTCGAGATCGGTGGCGGTGATGGTAAGGCGGGTGCCTTTGGCTTCGACGAGAAGATTGGACAGGATGGGGATGGTGGTCTTGCGCTCGACGACTCCCTGCGTGGTGTTTAATTCGTTTAACAGCGTGGATTTTGTGACGCTGAATTCCATGGATTGATGATCCTCGCGTGCCGTGCCGGGTGCGGTCATGGGGTTTCCTCTGGTGGTTATACCGCTGCGGTACTCTACCCGGTTTTGGGAGAAGTATAAAGCGCAATAGGGTTATAGACGCTGTGGAAATGCGTGGATGAAAGGCGTCAAGGCTTTCAGAAGATTTGGTTTTTGAATTAGGAAATTTATAAAGCTTGTTGTGGTGATGAGTGTTGTGGATTGGTGGAAAAGTTGGGAAGTGGTTTGGTGGGTGGTGGATAGAGTGGGTGCTTCATGGGTGGGCTTGTGTGGGAATGTCGGAAAAGTGGGGTGGGTGATTCACGGTGGTTGATTTGGTGGGATTTTTTGGTGGTGGGGTGCACAGGTTATTCAGGGGTTTCGCAGGGGTTGTTCACAGGGGGGGTTGAGGTGTGGACTGGCACGGGTTGCCGGCGCGGATACTGGCGACCCACTTTTGTGCTTGTCGTTGAATACTTACTTGTTCCACGTTACAAGACCCACCCGCCACTGCTGGCAGGCCCTCAAGAAACCTGAGGATGGGGCACCCTCCGCGTTTGCTGGGTTGGTGGTTGAGGATGACTGGGAGCTGCGTTCAGTCGTTCGCGATTAGAATTGCAAACTAGATTTACTGCAAGGCGTCCATCAGGCGGGTGATGGTGCGGTTCAGGTCTTTGTCGGAGCGCCGGAGCTCTTCGATTTTGTTGATGCTGTGGAGGACGGTGGTGTGATGCTTGCCGCCGAATTGGCGGCCGATCTCGGGGAGCGAGGCGGTGGTGAGCTGCTTGACGATGTACATGGCCACCTGGCGCGGGAAGGCGATGGCGCGGGTGTTGCTGCGAACTTTGAGATCCTGTTCGCGCAGATTGAAATGTTCGCTGACGCGTTTTTGAATCAGGTCAATGGTGACGCGCTTTTCCTGGGAGGCGATGATGTTGCGCAAAACCTGCTGCGCGGTGGAAAGCGAAACGGTCACGCCGGTGAGCGAAGCATAGGCCATCAAGCGGGTCAGAGCGCCTTCGAGTTCGCGAACGTTGGACTTAATTGCGCGCGCGATGTATTCGGCGACATCATCGGGCAGCGAGAAGCGATCGTTGTCGGCTTTTTTCTGCAGAATGGCGATTTTGGTTTCGAGATCGGGCGGCTGAATGTCGGCGATCAAACCCCATTCGAACCGCGAGCGCAGGCGTTCTTCGATGGAGTTGATATCTTTGGGCAAACAGTCGCTGGAAATGACGATTTGTTTCTGCTGTTCGTAAAGCGCGTTGAAGGTGTGGAAGAACTCTTCCTGAGTGCGCTCTTTTCCGGCGATGAACTGGATATCGTCCACCAGTAAAACGTCCACGGTGTGGAAACGATCGCGAAAACTGATCATGCGATCGAAGCGGATGGAGTTGATGACTTCGATGGTGAACTTCTCCGCACTGATGTAGCTGAGGCGCATGGCGGGATTGCGCTTTTTGATGGTGTGCCCGATGGCATGCATCAAGTGGGTTTTGCCCATGCCCACTCCGCCGTAGAGAAACAGCGGGTTATAAGCCTTGGAAGGCTGCTCGGCCACAGCGCGCGAAGCGGCGTGCGCGAATTCGTTGGATTTGCCGACCACAAAACTGTCGAAGGTGTAGCGCGGGTTCAACTGATGGTCGCTTGATTCGAAATCGAGCTTGGACTGCTTGATGCTGGCGACGGCGGGCGCGGGAGCCACGGGCTCGTCTTCGGTGCAGAGGTACTGGACCTTCATGTTGGGCGTGCCGATCTCGTGGAACACGGCCTTTACGATCTCGCCGTAAGTGCGCGTCAAGACCTGGCGGAAGACAGTGCTGGGGATCTGGACGAACAAAGTTTCGCCTTCGGCGCGATTGAGGCGCGTAGGCTGGAACCAGGTGTTGAAAGTGTTGATGCTGACCCGGGACTTCACGCGGTCTAGAAATTTTTCCCAGGAATTGGCGGAGATAGTCATCGGTAGAGAATGGAAAGCCTACGCTATTTCCACAGGTGTGAAAAAGCTGTGGAAAGCAGACTTGGATTCATCTTTCTTAAATCTTCGGCTTAAGTCTTGGATTCTTGCCCGCGCCGGCGTCTTACTTCGCCCCTGCAACCGTTCGCGTCCTCTTTGGAAAATGCCGGCCCTCGAACCGCCGGGAAGTGACAGCGGGGGATTCTCGCCCATTCGCACGCAGGGGGCAAGAGAAAAGTGAGCATGCGAGTTTGGAGACGTTCACACGCCATGCACAGGATTTCCACAAGGAGATTTTGTGCTTGCATATCGTGTTTTATGGAAATTGTTGCGGCAAAATTGCAATATTTTTTGGGACGTGAAGCGAAAATTCTGCAGCATATGGAAACGGGCTGTGAAAAACATTCTTGTGTTGGAGGAATTTCTTTTGAGTTCGGGGAGGCGCCTGGCCACGCGATCTGTCGCTGCGCGCAAACTCCAACCAAGTTTCTTACTGCGACCATGAGGTAGGCGTGCGATCCCAGCGATGTTTCCGCAACTCTGCAAGGAGTTCCGCGGGCAACGGCCCGCGATCGCTGGCCGCAAGATTCGCTTCCACATGCTTGCGCTTGCGCATCCCGGGAATAATGGTGCTGACATCCGGATTATTCAAAATAAATCGCAAGGCCATCTCGGGCATGCTCATGCCATCGCGCAGTAGCGGCTTCAGCGCCTCGGCATGCTCCACGCTTCTGTTCAAGTTTTCGGCCACGAAATAGGTGTTGCGCCAGTCACCTTTTGGCCAGGTGCTCTCACGCGTTAGCGTGCCCGTCAGCGTGCCTTCATCAAAGGGCACACGGGCAATCACCGCCACGTTCTTCTCGCGACACGCTGGAAACAATGCATCTTCCGGATTCTGATCGAAAATATTGTAGATAACCTGCACCGCATCAATCAGGCCGGAGTTCACCGCGCGCACGCCGTTCCACGGCTCCCAGCGATTCAAGCTGATTCCCACGGCGCGCACTTCATTGCCGGTACGCAATTTCTCGATAGCTTTCAACAAGCGGTCGTCATCCAGCCAGTGATCTTCCCAGGTATGAAACTGAATCAAATCGAGCTGCGAACCGCCGATATTTCTCAGGCTCTTGTGTACGTATTCTTCGATGTAATCGGGCGGGTAGGACTGGTCGAGCGAAAATTCCCGTTGGCTCGGCCAGCGGCGATTTTTGGGAGGAATCTTCGTAGCCGTGTATAGCGTCTTGAGCGGATTGGCGCGGATAATTTTGCCCAGCAAAGTTTCGCTATGGCCGTCGCCGTAGGCAAACGCGGTATCAAAAAAATTGCAGCCGAGGTCCACGGCGTGCTGCAGCGACTCGAGCGACTCTTTATCTTCCGAACCGCTCCATCCCGCCATGCCCCACATGCCGTAGCCCATTTCGCTGACATTCCATCCCGCACGCCCAAATCGCCGAAAATTCATCAGTGTCCTTTCGAACCGAGCCGTTCCCATTATAGCCATGGGCCGGCGCTGCATTCGCGGACGCGTGAATTTCTTTGACTCTCCCCGCGGGGCTGTGCAGAATCCCGATGGCTAATTTCCGGGAGAACTCATGATCACGGCAAAACCATGGCTGGCGTTAAGCGTTGTTGCGCTGCTGACGACGGCGCTCGGACTTAAAGCCCACAGTCCATCCGTACCTGATGCGGATACGTACGACGTGGTGATTGCCAACGGCCACGTCATGGACCCCGAATCTGGGCTCGACGCGGTGCGCAACGTGGGAATCACCGGAGGAAAAATCCGCGCGCTTTCCAGCGAGCCGCTCAAAGGCAAACACACGATCGACGCCAAAGGGCTGGTCGTTGCGCCCGGCTTCATTGATCTCCATGAGCATGGGCAGGCGGCAAGGAACTACCAGTTTCAAGCTCACGACGGCGTCACCACTTCGCTCGAATTGGAAGTTGGCACCGGTGACGTGGATGGCTGGTACGCCGCCCGTGAAAACAAATCCCTCATTAACTTTGGCGTGAGCATCGGACACATTCCCGTGCGCATGCAAGTGATGCATGACGCCGGAGAGTTTCTGCCCACCGGTGACGCCGCGCATCGCGAAGCTACTTCGCAGGAGCTCGCAGAAATAAAAGCTCAAATAAAGCATGGACTGGAGCGCGGCGCACTCGCCGTTGGCATGGGTATCAACTACACCGCGGCGGCCACGCACGAAGAAATCGTGGAATTGTTTCGCATCGCCGCGGAGCAACACGCCGGCGTGCATGTCCATCTCCGCCACGCTGGCTTGAAAGAACCCACCACCGGACTCGTCGGCCTGGAAGAAGTTATCGCCGCCGCGGCCGCCACCGGAGCTCCACTTCACGTGGTGCATATCACCAGCATGGGACTGAAAAATACACCGCAACTGATCGCCATGGTGAAGGGCGCGCAAACGCACGGCGTGGATGTGACCACCGAGTGTTATCCGTATATCGCCGGGAGCACCCGTCTTGATTCCGCCATTTTCGATCCGGGCTGGCAGGAGCGCCAGGGCATCACCTTCAAGGACCTGCAGTGGAGTGCCACGGGCGAGCGGATCACCGCGGAGACCTTTGACAAATTCCGCAAGCAGGGCGGCGGCGTGGTTATCTTTTCCATCCCGGAGGAAGCCGCTCGCGCAGCCGTCGCCGATCCCGTGGTCATGATTGCCAGCGATGGAATTCCCGGGGTGGACCCACATATCCATCCGCGGGGACAGGGAACTTTTTCAAGGGTGCTGGGCCACTACGTCCGGGAAGAAAAGGTGCTGGACCTGATGACGGCCCTCCGCAAAATGACCCTGATGCCTGCGCAGCGGCTGCAAAATCGCGCCGCTATATTCAAAGACAAAGGACGCATCCGCGTGGGAGCTGATGCGGACAACACGGTCTTCGACCCACAACGCATCATTGACAAAGCCACCTTTGAAGAGCCGCTGCAGTATTCGGACGGAATCCAGTTCGTGCTGGTGAACGGCACTCCGGTGCTGAACAACGGCCAACTTGTAGACGGGGTCTTCCCCGGCCGCGGAGCGCGCGCTCCACTGTCCCAATAAAATTACGCGAATTTCTGAAGATATCTGCCCCGAGCCGGGAACAATCCACTGCGGCCCGCGTATCTCCATTGAAACAACTCATCTAGAACCACGTTCAACTCATCGGGGGTGTTTCATGAGGACCTTTTGGCAGGACGTCCGCTACGGCGTGCGCATGCTGGGTAAAAACCCGGGCTTTGCCGCCGTGGCTATTCTTACTCTGGCGTTGGGCATAGGGGCGAACACCGCGCTGTTCTCGGTGGTCAACGGGGTGTTGCTAAATCCGCTGCCATTCCCGGAGCCGGACCAGCTGTACGCCCTGTACTACAAGACTCCCGCCTTTGACCAAGGCTCCATCTCTTATCTGAATTTTCTGGACTGGCAAAAGCAAAATCACTCTTTCGCCCAGCTCAGCTCTTTCCGCGCTGAAGACGTGAACCTCACCGGCGCTGGTGAACCGGAACGGCTGCATGGCCACATGATTTCTTCTGAACTTTTCCCGACGCTGGGAATTGCTCCGCTCCTGGGCCGTAATTTCCGAGCCGAAGAAGATCAGGTCGGCGGTGGACCGGTGGCGATCATTGGCGATGGATTATGGAAACGGAAATTTGGCCAGTCGCCAGAAGTCCTGGGGAAAAGTATTTCGCTGAACGGTCAGAGTTACACCATTGTGGGCGTCTTCCCGGGACGCATGCCGGTGATGAGCGCTTCCGACGTCTACACGCTCATCGGACAATGGGATGACCCTACTTTCCGCGATCGGCGCATCAGCATGGGCATCAATTCCATCGGTCGCAGCAAGCCGGGTGTGGGTTTTTCCCAGTTGCGCGCGGATATGGATTCCGTGGCGCAAAATCTGGCTGCAGCTTATCCCGAAGCTGACAAGGGCGGGGGCGTGGTCATCATCCCGCTGAAAAAAGATGTGGTCGGGGAGGTGCGGGGAATTCTGCTGGTTCTGCTCGGGGCGGTGACGTTTGTATTGCTGATCGCGTGCGCCAATGTTGCCAATCTGCTCTTGGCGCGCTCCACCGGACGCTCTCGTGAATTCGCCATCCGCGCGGCGATTGGAGCAAGTCCAGGGCGCGTCATTCGGCAACTCCTTACAGAAAGTGTTTTGCTGGGCGTCGCCGGCGGAGCGCTGGGTCTACTGCTGGCCAAACTTGGTACGCGTGCCATTCTGGCCGCGCTGCCCGACGCTTTGCCACGCGCGGACGAAATCTACATGGACTGGCACGTGCTCGTCTTCACCGCGGGAATTTCCATCCTCACCGGAATAATTTTTGGCCTGGCACCGGCTTTCAAGGCATTGCGATCCGACATGCACGAGACTCTGAAGGAAGGCGGCCGTGGCTCGAGTGGCGCTCGTCACCGCACGCAAAGCGTCTTCGTGGTCATAGAAGTGGCCATGGCGCTGGTTCTTCTGGTGGGCGCCGGCCTGATGATTCGCAGCCTGGTGGCGCTCGCGAAGGTTGACCCGGGATTCGATGCGCGCAATACCATCTCTTTCAACACCGCTCTCAACTCCGACAAAGATGTTACTGCGGCGTTGCTGCGCACCAAGTACCGGGAACATCTCCGACAACTGGAATCCGTGCCTGGGCTGGAGTCTATATCCATGATTGGCGGGTCGCTGCCGATGACCGGAGACTCCGAAGTTCCGTTCTGGCTCGAAGGGCAGGCCAAACCGGCCAATGAAAATGAGATGTCCTTCGCGCTTTTTTATTGCGTCAACCCCGCGTACACCTCCGCTTTGAGCATCCCGGTACAGCGCGGGCGTTTTTTTACCGACCGCGATGACGAACACGCACCCTCGGTGATCGTCATTGATGCCAACTTCGCGCGTAAATATTTTCCGAATGAAAATCCTGTCGGCAAGCATCTGAATGTCGGTCTCTTTGATATCCAACCGGAGATTATCGGCGTGGTCGGACACGTGGAACATTGGGGACTGGGCGCTCGCGGGCATGAAAATCTGCAGACGCAGGTTTATTTTCCAGTCTGGCAGGTTCCCGACAAATTCTGGCCGCTGTTCGCCAATGGCAGCGGTTACATTGCGCGCACTTCGGGAGCTCCAGTGGGCATCGCCAACGCGGTTCGTCAGGCCATGGAGAAGGCCGACAGTTCCGCCGCGGTCTACGGAATCACGTCCATGCAGGAGATAGTTTCCGGCTCCATTTCCACACAGCGGCTGACCATGTTGCTGCTCGGCGTTTTTGCGGCGTTGGCGCTCACGCTTTCCGCGATCGGAATCTATGGCGTGATCTCTTATCTGACGGGCCAGCGCCTCCATGAAATCGGGGTGCGCATGGCGCTGGGCGCTTCGAGTGAAGACGTTTTGCGCATGGTACTTGGTGAGGGCATGCGGACGACAATGATCGGCGTGGGCCTGGGGATCGCCGCCGCTATTGGCTTAACGCGCCTGATCACCACGGTTATCTACGGCGTCGCTGCTACCGACCCGCTCACCTTCATCGGGGTAGCCGCGCTGCTGATTGGCGTGGCTCTGCTGGCCTGCTACATTCCGGCACGGCGCGCCATGCGTGTGGACCCCATGATCGCGCTCCGCTACGAATGAGCGGCCTGCACTTTTTACAACTTGAACCGTGTTTCGCTGTAAGCTGCACCGGAGTATGGTCTGTGTGTTTATAGCTAACCCGAAAAGAGGAAAAATGAAAGTCGCGCAAATCGCTGTAACGGTGTCTATGGGTCTTCTGCTGGCGTTTTCCGCCAACGCTCAAGACACCAAGCCTGCTGAAGCTGCCGCCAGCACCGCTCCGATCGCAAATCCCGTGAGTACCTTCGTGAAGCAACAACTGACGCGCAGTTCCAAGAACATCGTGGCCGCCGCCGAAGCCCTCCCTGCCGAGAAATATAGTTTCAAGCCCACGCCGGAGATGAACACTTTCGGTCATCTGGCGATGCACATCATCGAAAGCAACAACGGTCTGTGTTCAAAAATCTCGGGTACCGCGGCTCCCGATTCCGTAAAATTTGCCGATACCGATCCGAAAGACAAACTGGTTAGCGGACTGAAGGCTTCTTTTGATTTTTGCACCACGGCCCTCGCCAACGTGGACGATTCCAAGCTGAGCGATGCGATGTCTCTCTTCGGCGGACGCTTCCAGACTTCCCGCGCGGGTGCCTTGATTGCGCTAAGCGGCAGTTGGAACGATCACTACGGGGAGCAAGCTATGTACCTGCGCCTAAACGGCATCCTGCCGCCGACGGCGCAACCTAAGCAGTAACCAGCGACCTATCGTAAGTCGACGCCCCGCGTGCCGCTATTGCACGCGGGACTTTCGTTTTTTAAACGACTCGTCACGCCTTAGAAGTGGAATCCAACTTCCACCGTTTCCGACCTCGGGCTAACGAAGTGGGTTCCGCTAAAGGTGGAAAGAAAGTTGTACAACGCTTCCTTGTTGGTCAGATTGATCGCCGTAAAGCGCAAGCTCCACTTGTAACGGTCACCGTGAAAAAGGTTGTCGTCGCCTACGCTCAGGTCGAATAAATGTCTGGGAGCAATTCGCGGCGGATTCTTGTCATCATTTTCCGT
>JBBRPU010000117.1:0-8742 GCA_038227545.1 Candidatus Acidiferrales bacterium | reverse complement strand
TATTCGCTAAAAAAACTGGAGGCTTTTTACGGTTTCGCACGAAAAACACCTCTGGATGAATCGCGCGCGGCCATGCGCTTCGTGGAGCATCGCCTGGAGCTGGGATGGAAGGGCGAAGAAGTACCTGAATGGGTTCGTATTGCCATGGAGGGCTACAACGGCGAGGATTGCCTCTCCACTGCGTGCCTGCGCGAGTGGCTCGAAACAGAACGGCAAAAACTGATCGAGGGCGGCTCGCTCGTCCCGCGCTTCGTGGACCGCGACGAAAATGCCAGCGACGAACTTGACGAGCGGCAGCGCCGCGTTGCAGCTCTTGTTGCGGAGCTTACGCAGGGCCTGCCGGCCGACGTCACTGAACGTAATCCACAACAGCAAGGCCAGTGGCTGCTCGCACAATTCTTGGACTGGCACCGTCGCGAAAATAAGGCAGGTTATTGGGAAGGCTACCGGCTGCAGGAACTGGATGAAGAAGATTTGCTGGAAGAAAGAGCCGGACTGGCAGGCTTGAAATTTCTCAAGCACCTGCCGCTGGACGGTAAATCCCGGGTGGATCGTTACAGCTTTGCCAGGCAGGAAACCGAAGTTCGCTGCGACAAGGATTTGTACTCCAAATGCGAGAAATTTGGGTGCGTCGTGGCCTTGAATCTTTTGGACCGCACCGTGGATGTCAAGAAAACCAGAAAGATGGCCGATCAACATCCCGCGGCTCTGTATTCGTGGGACCGGCCCTTCGACGCCAAGGAACAGACGGAGGCGCTCTACCGCATCGGCATGTGGGTCGCGAAAAATGGCGTAGATGCGAAAGGAGCGTTTCGAGCGGGGCGAGATTTGTTGCTGCGCAAGGCGCCCAATCTTGCGCGAGGAGAGACGTTGCAGCCCCTTGCTACCGAGCGACCGGAAAATACCGCCAGCCGCGTTGCGGTGAACTTACGGGAATCAACTTTTGCGATTCAGGGGCCTCCAGGTTCAGGCAAGACGTTTACTGGCGCGCGCATGATTTGTGAGCTGGTAAAGCAAGGAAAGAAAATTGGCGTGACCGCGCTAAGCCACAAAGTGATTCGTAATTTGCTGGACGCGGTGGTCAAGGCAGCGCAAGAAAAGGATTACGACGGAGTTCTGTGTCTGCACCGCGACACCGAAGGCGAGCCGAGCGACGGGGTTGCGGTCGCCAAAAAGAATAATGACGAGGCCTTGAGCGCGCTGCGTTCCGGCCGCGCTAACGTTGTCGGTGGAACCTCATGGCTGTGGGCGCCGGAGTCGTCATTCGAAACGGTGGACGTCATGTTCATAGATGAAGCCGGACAAATGGCCTTGGCGGATGTGTTGGTGGTGTCACAAGCGGCGAAGAATGTGGTATTGCTGGGCGACCCTCAACAACTGGAGCGGCCGCTGAAAGGTAGTCACCCGGATGGCGCCGAAAAATCGGCACTGGAACATTTGTTGGGCGGGGGCAAGACGATTGCGCCGGAGTTGGGGTTTCTGCTGCCGGAAACGTGGAGGCTGCACCCCGAAATTTGCAAATTTACTTCCTCCGTATTTTACGAAGACAAATTAGGCTCGCAGGAACTGGCCAGAAGCCGGGTGCTGGAAGGGCATCCGTGGCTAAGAGCGCCCGGGCTCTATTTCGTGGCGGCTGAGCATGAAGGCAACCGCAACTCGAGCGCCGAGGAAGTGGAGATCGTCGCAAAAATTGTGGCGGGTTTGCTCGCGCCTGAAGTTTCCTGGTTCCGCAGTGCCGGCAATAAACGCCGCACGAACACTGAAGATATTCTGATCGTTGCGCCTTACAATGCGCAGGTGGCGGACTTGATGGTCCGACTGCCGGAAATGAAAACCGGCACCGTGGACAAGTTTCAGGGCCAGGAAGCGGCCGTGGTCATTTATTCGCTGACGACTTCTTCGCCGGAAGACGCGCCGCGCGGAATGGAATTTCTCTACAGCCTGAACCGCTTGAATGTGGCCACGTCGCGAGCCATGTCCAACGTAATCCTGGTCGGCAGCCCCAGATTACTGGAACCGGAATGTAAAAATCCGCGTCAGATGCAATTGGCGAATGCCTTGTGCCGTTACATGGAACTCGCCACGGTCATTCGCGAAAGCGATGTGGGCTGATGTAGTTTAAAATTGAGCTTGTGAAGGGAGTCGTAACATGTGCCGGAACATCAAAAATCTGTTCAATTTCGATCCTCCAGTAACCGAGGAAGAGACACGCAACGCTTCGCTGCAGTTCGTAAGAAAGATCAGCGGCTTCAATAAGCCATCTAAGGCCAATGCAGAAGCGTTCGAGACGGCCATCCATGATGTGACAAGAGCTTCAATGAAGCTGCTCCGTTCGTTAGAGACTGCTGCGCCGCCGAAGAATCGCGAAGAAGAGGCCGAGAAGCTGAGAGCCCGTTCCGCCGAAAGGTTCGCGTAAGACCTGGCACCTTCCCGCGGCCGCAGGCTTACGCTCATCCCTACTAGTTCTCCCCCATTGACAGTTTCGCTTTAGTTTCGCCTATAATCAGTGCATGGAAGTGGCGCGCAAGCTCGAGATTCTCGCCGACGCGGCGAAATATGATGCCTCCTGCGCGAGCAGTGGCGCCGTCCGCAAGGCCGTGCCGGGTGGCCTCGGAAATTCCACCGGCATCGGAATATGCCACAGTTACACGCCAGACGGGCGCTGCGTTTCTCTCCTGAAAATTCTGCTCACCAACTATTGCGTGTACGACTGCGTCTTTTGCGTCAACCGTATTTCGAGCGATACCCCTCGCGCGAGATTCACGGCCCAGGAAGTTATCTCGCTGACGCTGGAATTTTATCGCCGCAACTACATCGAGGGATTATTTCTGAGCTCCGGAATCATTCAGAGTCCGGACTACACCATGGAGCATTTGGTGGCCGTGGCGCGCGGCTTGCGCCAGGAGCATAAATTCAACGGCTACATCCACCTGAAAGTGATCCCCGGAGCTTCTCCAGAACTAATTCAAGCTGCCGGAGTTTGGGCTGATCGCCTGAGCGCAAATGTCGAGCTCCCCACGCAAATGGATCTGTCAAAGTTGGCTCCTGAGAAAAAACTCGTGACCATTCGCAACACCATGGGCGCAATCAAATCTTGCGTGGACGAATCAAAAGAGCAGGGCCCTCGTGCAGAACCCTTCGGACTTCGAAGTGGCTTCAAACGGTCAACCGCACCTCGGACATTTGCGCCTGCGGGACAAAGTACCCAGATGGTGGTCGGCGCCACGCCGACCAACGACGCCACCATCTTGAGTTTGGCTTCGGATTTATACGGTCAGCACAAATTGCGCAGAATTTATTATTCAGCGTTCAGCCCTTTTCCTGAAGCCGATCCGCGCTTGCCGCTGCAAGCGCCCCCGCTGCTGCGCGAGCACCGCCTTTATCAGGCGGACTGGCTCATGCGCTACTACGGTTTCGAGGCCCGCGAACTGACCACCGCCGCGCAACCCGATCTGGACCTGAAACTGGATCCCAAGCTAAGTTGGGCATTGCGCAATCGTCATCGCTTTCCCGTGGACATCAATCGCGGCACACGAGAAGAACTTCTGCGCATACCAGGAATTGGGTACCGGACGGTGGCAAGGATTTTATCCATCCGCAGATATCACCGTTTGCGTTTGGAAGACTTACGAAAACTCCGCGTGTTCTTGCAACGAGCCAAAGCGTTTTTATGTGCTGCTGACCACCAGCCCGGCACAATGCTCCTTGATTCCGCGTCCTTCGAGCGCAAATTCCTTGACGCGCCCAGGCAGCTAACCCTTTTCGGAGCAGGAGTCGCCGCGCTGACGGGCGAGCTGTGATGGAAATCAAATTCAACGGCACGTTTGAAGATTGGCAGAAACACGCACGGCGCTTACTCCGCATGCGCACACTACCGGCGCAAATAGTTTGGATAGCTGAGGATGAGCAACAGAGCTTTTTGCCCGGGCAAGCGATAGGAACCGGCGAATCGGGATTGGCACAGCCATTACTTTCCGCGAACGAGAACCCACTCCGGGTCCCCAAGCGATTCATAACCCTGGCGCGCAATGTATCGGCGTTTCGCGACGCCGGCAGGTGGAATTTGTTGTACTCCGTTCTCTGGCGCATAGCTTACGAAAATCACCATTTATTAAAAATTGAAACGGATGAGCAAGTAATCCAACTGTTGCGGATGGAAGACGCCGTCAGTCGCGACGTCCACCACGTCCATGCTTTCGTGCGCTTCAAAAAAATCGTTGACGTCGATGGTGAGCGCTATGTCGCGTGGTACAAACCCGACCACAAATCCGTCTGGCTTGCGGCACCTTTCTTTGCGGCGCGATTCGCTTCGATGCGCTGGTCGATTCTGACGCCGGACGGCTCCGCGCATTGGGATGGCAAGGCTCTAAGTTTCTCAGCAGGCGTGCCGAACCCACCCAACGGTGGCGAAGACGGTCTTGAGCAATTGTGGTGCAGGTATTACGCGACAATATTCAATCCGGCGCGCACGAATCTCCGCATGATGCGTTCGGAGATGCCCCAACGATTCTGGCAGCACATGCCGGAGTTGACGAATCTGCCGCAGATTCTGGCCCGCGCGCCCGACAGGGTGGATCAGATGATAGTTCAGCAAAAGAAAATGCCGGGTGCCGCCAAATACGTGCCGGCGAATGCGGATCTTGCGCTACTCAGAAAAACCATCCCGAATTGCGCAGGATGCGAACTATACAAATGCGCCACGCAGCCCGTCTTTGGCGAAGGTCCTCGCGAAGCCCGCATTGTGCTGATCGGTGAGCAACCCGGCGATCAGGAAGATCGCGCCGGTCGCCCTTTCGTGGGGCCCGCGGGCGAGGTTCTCGATCGAGCACTGCACGAGGCCGGGATCGAACGTTCCACCGTTTACGTAACCAACGCCGTGAAACATTTCGCCTTCGAAGAGCGCGGCAAACGCAGAATTCACCGCACTCCCCGCCTCAGCGAAGTCACCGCGTGCCGTCCCTGGCTGGAAGCGGAACTGAAGGCGCTGGCCCCAGAAATTGTTGTGTGCCTGGGATCAACCGCCGCCAAAGCGGTTTTCGGCGCCACCTTTCGGCTGACAGAGCAGCGCGGGAAATTTCTTAAGACGCGCTTCGCCACCAAAACGCTAGCCACCTATCATCCGTCCGCGATCTTGCGTGCTGATACGCCACAAGCGAGAGAAAATCTTTACAGCATGCTATTACACGATTTAGCCGTGGTAGCTGACGAAAGTGGAAAGTCCATCTCGCAACGAGCCTCAACACCGGCGCTAGCCGCGAGAACCGGTGCGGGAGAAAATACGCTGCTCCGATAAGCTCGATCGCTTTAACGCTTAGACTCTGGAAATTAATAGTGGCCGGGTCGCCCGGATTCGAACCGGGGGCCTCCTGCGCCCAAGGCAGACGAAAGAATGCTATCTGCTTGGCCCGTCTAGCTTTGTTCTACGTCGTAAGACACGGTTTTAGACCTAGTTTGTCAGTTGCTGGACCCAAGTTGGACCTAACTTTTGCCGGCTGCACCTCTGTGGTGAGAGGAAATTCTTGGGCACGCTGTTTAGACTGCTTGCAGGCAGCCCGCGATCCGAGAGTGGTCTCAGGTAGAACAGCGTTATTCAAAAAGGGTGTCGGCCTATTGCTCGTCGAGTATCATTGGCCTTGATTAGCCTGCTTCGTGCTCGGCTGCCGGTTCTGGGTAGCCACCGTACCCAAACGGTAACAGCGCGTTAGGATAAGAACCATGGTTTTACCTGCGACGCTCAAGGTTTGCACGAGTCCGGGCCGGTATCAGTTTTGCTTCAAGCATCCTTGCAGCAGTAAGAGTAGAAGCTCCGTGAACGCACTCCGTGCCTGGCTCGACATTCGGGGAGACAGAGGCTAAGTGTGCCCCCCAGCCTCGATTCATCAACTTTACAAAGAGCCTTTACATAGAAGTTTGATACTGACCGTGGGCTGAGCATTCGCCTTGGTGGTAGATCGAGTTACGGACGAATGCCTAATGAAGGAAAGAAGCCCGGCGGCCGTTGAAGACGGGGCAGTCGCGTATAGAAGTGATCTTTGCGGAGCTAAGCGCTATGAGCCCGAATAGCGGTCGAAACAACTTTGTAAATAAGGGATGTTTTCGGGCAACGCTCCGTGTTTGAGAGGTGAAGAGACTAGTTCGAAGCCTGCCGCATCGTGCGCGACACTATCTGCGTTGATCGTTCAATAGAACTTCCCCTGCTCTTCTTCGTTCCAGGGGTTACATGAGTATCTGTCTGTGAAACAATCGTTCATCGAGCGGCAATAATGAAATGGCACGGTAACGAGAAAATGATCGTGAAATTTCGCCATGTAAGCCACCTCATGCTCATCATGAGTTTTTGTTTGTTTGCGCCGGCATCTCGATCGCAAACGAAAAGATCACCCTCGAGAGATGAAAGGTCTTCTGGCGCAGTTTCTCCCCCAGCCCAAACAGGACAATTCACTGACGTAACCTCAAAATCGGGAATAAGTTTCGAATATCTCGCTTCGCACACCTCGAAAAAATACCTGCTCGAAACCATGGGCTCGGGAGTAGCGCTGTTCGACTACGACAACGACGGCCGCCTAGATATTTTTGCCGTAAACGGCGCCCCCCTCACCGATCCCACGCCCAAAGGCACGATCCCACAGAAATCAGGACCAAAATATTGGAACCGTCTCTATCGCCAGAAATCCGATGGCACCTTCGAAGATGTCACGGAAAAAGCGGGATTGCAGGGAACGGGCTACGGCATGGGCGTTGCCGTCGGCGACTATGACAACGACGGCTATGAAGATCTTTACGTCACCGCATATGGCGGAAACAAGCTGTACCACAACAATGGAGACGGCACTTTCACAGACGTCACGGAAAAAGCCGGGGTTGGCGGCAGCGGATGGTCAACCAGTGCGGCGTGGGTCGATCTCGATGGGGACGGCCGCTTGGACCTGATTGTTCTTCGTTATCTTCAATGGGATTTCGACGACATATGGTGCGGTGAGCGCAAGGAAGGGTATCGCGCCTACTGCCATCCCGACGCCTACCGCGCCATCGCGCCGCTGGTGTATCACAACGGCGGCGATGGTCACTTCACCGAAATCGCGCAAAAGGCCGGCCTCGCTCAACCCGCCAAAGGTCTGGGCATCGCGTTGGCAGACTACGATCGCGATGGTCACGTTGATATTTTCATCGCCAACGATTCCATGCCGGAATTTCTTTATCACAATAAAGGTGACGGCACGTTTGAAGAAGTTGCCCTCGCCTCCGGTGTCGCGGTAGATGGCGAGGGCCATACCTATGCGGGAATGGGCGTTGACTTTGCCGATTACAACAACGACGGCCTGCCCGATCTGGTGGTCACCGATCTGGCCAGTCAGATGTATGCGCTATACAAAAATAATGGCGACGGCACGTTCTCTTATGAAAGTTTTCCTTCCGGCATCGGCCGTATGACCATGTCACACTCCGGCTGGGGAATTCGTTTCATGGACTACGACAATGACGGATGGAAGGATTTGCTCATCGCTCAAGGCCATGATCTCGACACGGTACAGCTAAATTTCCCCAACCTGCGTTATCGCGAGCCCATGTTGCTGGCGAGAAACACCGGTAAAAAGTTTGAGGATGTTTCCGCACAATCAGGTGAGATTTTCAAAAAGAGCTGGGTCGGCCGAGGACTTGCACTCGGTGACATAGATAATGATGGCCGGCTCGACGCGGTAGTCACCGGCAACGACGGTGCGCTCTACGTGCTTCACAACGACACGCCCGCAAAAAATCATTGGCTGACATTGTCGCTCATCGGACACAAGAGCAACCGCGACGCCATCGGCGCCGAAGTGAAGGTCGTCACGGCCAGCGGGTTCCAACTGGCAACCGTTTCCACCGCGGGAAGCTATCTTTCTTCCAGCGATAAACGTGTGCACTTTGGCCTGGGAGCGGATAAATCATCCGCCGTCGAAATCCGCTGGCCCAGCGGAATCCATCAGACCATAAAAAATATTCCGGCGGATCAAATACTCAAAGTTGAAGAACCTTCAGGAGATGCCCCGGCAGAAATCGCGCCGAAGCCAGGCTTCTAAAGTGTCAGGGTTTCTCGTTCGGTTTTTCCGTACTCGCAACTGTAGCACCCGAGCCTTCCTTAATTGTGTGGATCGCATCTACGGGTAAATTATCAAAGCGCTCCGTCAGCCCGCTTGGCCAGCGTACCTCTACGCTATCGATTTTCGCCACCGTACCCAAGCCGAAATGCACGCGCAGATCATTTTGCGAAATGTAACTCGAGCCACTGCGGACTTCGTCCACAAACACGCGCTTTCCGGCTTTCGCGGTAATTTTTGCGCCGATCCCGTCACGATTCGAGCGCGTGCCCACGGTTTTGAAAGCCACCCAGTGATTCGGATAACGCGTCGAATTCACCAGCAGGCTAGGTTTAGCGTACACGTTAGCTATCAACACCGATATCCGCCCGTCGTTCCACAAATCACCCACGGCCAGCCCACGCGCAGAAGAAACCGCGCCGAACGCTGGGCCTGCCGCCGCGGAAACGTCGATAAATTTTCCGTTCCCGGTATTGTGGTAGAGAATCCGCGGCTCCCTGTAACCGCTGCTCAAGTGAAATTTGTCTACTTCCGGGTAGACGTGGCCGTTGGCCAGGACGAGGTCAGCCCAGCCATCGTTGTCAAAATCAAAAAACATCGTTCCCCAGCCCAAATATTGCGTGTGCAACCCGAGTCCCGCAGCGTAAGTGGCATCCGTGAACAC
>JBBRPU010000116.1:0-8769 GCA_038227545.1 Candidatus Acidiferrales bacterium | reverse complement strand
GGCACCCCGTCAATCAGCCAACTGACCTGGTGCCCACCGCGCACGTGCAGTTGATCGTGCGTGACGTACGACCCCGGCACGTAATTCGTGATCATCGCCACGCTATTGGACCGCGTCGCGCCGGGAGCTTCTTTTATTTCTTCGCGGCCGATCAAATTCGTGGGCGTCGCGGACTCCGTCATTTCCGAACCGGAATTCGCCGTCACCGTCACCGACTGGTTCTGAGCCGCCATATGCAATTCGAAATGCAGAATTGGAGCGCTCCCGGAAAGCACTGTCACTTTTTGCTTTTCTGGCGCGAAATTGGAATCCTCAACTGCGACCGTATATTCGCCAAGTGGTACCGCGTCAAAATGAAATTGCCCCTCGGCATCAGTCATCGCCGAAACGGCATAGTCCGAACCCCGCGCGGCTAGGACAATCTTTATATCCGCAATCGGGCGATGCTGTGGATCGTGCACAACCCCGCGCACTGTACCAAATACCGTGGCAACAATGCTTGCACCACAAAGCGCCGCGACGACCGAGAAAAAGATAAACTTTCGCATCAAGTGCTCCGAATTCCTGAGCGCATAAAGCGCATCAATAGCGGTCGCCGGACCGCCGTTGGTTCGTAGTTATTTGTTCTAGGAAGCCAACGCTACTGCTGGAGTCAGGACCGCGGAGGAGGGGAAAGCACTTCGATCGAGCGCACAAAATCGTTTACTTGAAATATTGGAGCCGGAGCCGCGGGTTCGTTAGCCTCCGCGACTGTAACGTTTGCAGGCAGCACGAACGTCATCGCCGCCAACAGCATCCGTTCTGTTTTTTCGCAGCAACTCATACTGCAGTTTGACATCGCATCGCCCGCCAGGTGTTCACAATCCTGAGCATGCGCCGGAGCAGTGGTCCGATTTTTCGAATGGTGATGCTCGGGAATAGGGCAGTGGTCGCCGGTGCAGCACGCCGCCGCGTGTGCGCTCCAGGCCGCTTGGGCATACGGGGCAAACAGCGACAGCGCCGCCACCAGGCAGCACCAGGCCGAAATAACGCGCAATCGTTTTGCCGATCTCGTTCTCATTGTTAACTAACCCATGGTAACTCAAATTCGTGAGCCGGCACTCATCCTGACGCGGCGTGTCATCACCCTTCGAACTCCCTGCCTTGACTTGCCGCCGTGCGCATCGCAAACTTTGGTTCCTATGGCCCACATCTATATGCATTTCGATTTTGGCGCGGACGAGACGAAAGCGCAGGAAGCCCGCCACAAACTCGATGTCTGGAAGCAGGCATTTCGACTGGACAAAAAACTTCAGTACAAGCTGGATCGCCCTGAAGAAGCCGAAGACGAAAACGAACACGCCGCAAACGGCGAGGCGGAAGCTGCTTCAGATTCGAAGGGTAAGGCAAAAACCGCGGACAAGAAGGATTCTGATGACGCCGCTCAAGACGCCGCCGCCGTCAACGTCAGCCTGCTGGTACGCCTGTATTTCTCCACGCACGAAAAATTATCGCAGCAACGCTGGCTAGACCGCATCCCCACGGAAGAACCCTTCAAAAGCGCATCGCCAAAGGTCATTCACAAAGGCCAACCGGGTTTCGAAGCGGCCGTAAAGCAATTCGCCGATCTCGGCTAGCCGCCGCGCGGCGTGCCAATTTGGTGTGGTCATTCGGCTATTAGCCCCCAGTTCAACCGGCGTAGCGCACGCACTTTTCCGATATAATGGGCTTTCCGCAGCAGCAGCCAGCTCCATCTCCTTGCGAGGGCCGCACGAATGGCACTACAGACGCGCGTCAAAGTTGCCAAGCCCGACGCCCAGAAAATGCACGGCCTGGATCGCGACACTCTCGTTCGGCTGTACCGCACGATGTACCTCTCGCGAAAATTGGACGACCGCGAAATCCAGCTCAAGCGCCAGAATAAAATTTATTTCCAGATTTCCAGCGCCGGCCATGAGGCCGTCACCGCTGCCGCAGGTTTGCTTCTACGCCCGGGCGTGGATTGGATCTACCCGTACTACCGCGATCGCGCGCTCTGCCTGATGCTCGGCGTGACCCCGCTGGAAACTTTGCTGCAGGCCGTCGGCGCGAAAGATGATCCCAGTTCCGGCGGGCGTCAGATGCCCTCGCACTGGGGCCACCCTGAGTGGAACATCGTCAACCGTTCTTCCTGCACCGGCACGCAATTTGTGCAGGCGGTTGGCGCGGCGGAAGCCACGATGTATTACCAGGACCGTTCGAAAGCCCTCGCCAAGGCCAAAAAAGCGCCGCTCGGCGAATACGTCAGCTACGAAGACAACGAAATCGTGTACGTGTCTTCCGGCGACGGCGCCACCAGCGAAGGCGAATTCTGGGAATCGCTCAACACCGCCTGCACCAAGAAACTTCCGATGTTTTATCTGATCGAAGACAACGGCTACGCCATCTCCGTGCCCGTGGAAGTCCAGACGGCCGGCGGCAGCATCTCGAAATTGGTGCGCAGTTTCCCAGGTTTGCAAGTCGCCGAATGCGACGGCACTGATCCTCTCGAAAGTTACGCGGTCTGCCGCGACGCCATTCAGTATTGCCGCGACCGGCGCGGGCCCGCGCTGGTGCACGCGCAAGTCACACGTCCGTACTCGCACTCACTTTCTGACGACGAGAAACTGTACAAGTCCGCTGAAGAGCGCGAACGAGAAGCGCACCGCGATCCCATCTCAAAATTTTCTCTTTTTATGGTGCGCGAAGGGCTGCTGGACCAGAAGCAAATCGAAGATCTGGAAGCTGAAGTAGACAACGAAGTGCGCGACGCTGCGGATCAGGCCCTGATCGCCGCCGCGCCGACCGTAGACTCCATCCATGTGAATGTTTACTCGCCGGATGTGGATCCCACATCCTCGGCATTCGAATCCGAGCCGCAATTTCACGGCGCGCCCAAGACCATGGTCGAAATGGTCGCGGCTACGCTTTCCGACGAGATGTTGCGTGACGAACGCATCACCGTTTTTGGGGAAGACGTGGCCGACGCCAGCCGCGAAGAAAATCTCAAGCAGGTAAAAGGGAAGGGCGGGGTTTTCAAAGCCACCGCGGGGTTGCAGCGCAAATTTGGTCCCGACCGCGTTTTCAATTCGCCGCTGGCGGAGGCCAGCATCGTCGGCCGCGCCATTGGCATGGCTACTCGTGGACTGAAACCTGTCGCGGAAATTCAGTTCTTCGACTACATCTGGCCGGCGATGATGCAGATTCGCGATGAGCTATGCGTCATGCGCTGGCGTTCGAACGGCACCTTCAAGTGTCCCGCGGTTATTCGCGTGGCCATCGGCGGATATTTGACCGGCGGCGCCGTGTACCACAGCCAGAGCGGCGAATCGATTTTTACGCACTGCCCGGGCCTGCGCGTGGTGATGCCTTCCACGGCGCTTGATGTCGCGGGGCTGTTGCGGACCGCCATCCGCTGCGACGATCCGGTGATGTTCCTCGAACACAAACATCTCTACCGCCAGCCCTACAATCGCTCTGAATATCCGGGACCCGATTACACCGTGCCGTTTGGCAAAGCTCGGCTGGTTACGGAAGGCACTGACGTCAGCATCATCACCTACGGCGCGTTGGTTCACCGCGCGGAAGTTGCCGCCGCGCAACTGGGCCGCGAAGGCACCTCCGTCGAAATTATTGATCTGCGCTCGCTGTCGCCATATGACTGGGAAGCCATCGCCGCGACGGTGCGCAAAAATCACCGCGTGATTGTCGCTTACGAAGACATGCTCAGCTGGGGCTATGGCGCCGAAATCGCCGCGCGCATCGCCGACGAGTTGTTCGAAGAGTTGGACGCCCCCGTAAAACGCGTCGCCGCCATGGACACGTTCTGTGCCTACCAGCCGGCGCTCGAAGACGTGATTCTGCCCCAGACTTCGCACATCGTGAACGCCGTCAGGCAAATCCTGGAATACTAAATTGTGGCTAGATTAAGGCTCGGCATAGGGCCGGCGCATGAAACTTTTATGTCCTCCTTCACGTAACATACATTGTGAAGCGTCACCTCTGGAGGTGTGTCAATGACCTGCCCAAATTGTCAGAAGGAAATCGCCGACCGTTCGAATTTTTGCTACAACTGCGGCGCCAATCTCGGGGGCGCGCCTGCTCCGGGCTTCGCGCCAGCGGTACACCCGGTGAAACGCCTTACGCGTTCTACTACGGACAAGAAAATCGCTGGAGTCTGCGGCGGTTTGGCCGAGTACTTCGACCTCGACCCCACGCTGGTGCGCATTCTGTGGCTCGTGCTGATTTTCTTCGCCGGCACCGGTGTATTGGTTTACTTCATTCTGTGGATCGCGCTGCCCGTGGCTCCGCCGCGCCTCGCCGCCAACTCCGTAACCGTAGCGACATAACGCCGTTTCCGGGTGCCTCACCCTCGATTTGTAGGGCCTGCCCGCTGTGGCGGGTGGGTCTCGGGGTCCGGTGCGCCAACTTCGGTTGTAAGGGACGGTCTTGAGTTTCCGCTGAATCCTTTCGGGCGAAGGTCCTCCATTTGGATCAAGCTACCGCTTGGACTCTAAAAGGTCGCGCGATTATTTCACTTTAGGCTTTCCTCGGCGCCCACCGCCACCACTCTCATACAATAAGTGATCCGCCGAAACCCGCCCGGCCCCCACAGTCGCCAGCGCAAAACATCCCGCGAGCAACGCCAGCGGAAATTCGTAGTTGTGCACGGCCAGCAACCCGCCGCCGCTGTGCACTTTCCAGATCGCCACGGCCATTTCCAGAGTCAACAAAAGCGCCGCTGCCCGCGTAAACAGCCCCAGGATCAGCAACGCACCGCCGAAGAATTCCAGAATTCCGGCAATCTCCGCGAAATAACCCGGCAAGCCGTGCTGCGTAAACATTCCGTGCATGGCGCCTACATGCGCCAGTTTCGGGTAGCCGTGCGAAATGAAGATGATCCCCAGCGCCACGCGCAGAATCAACAAACCCACAGGCTGCAACGCATTCAAACGTGTCATTAATTTTCCCCGCACCGCTCACGAGCTTCTCGATCGCCTCGGCATTCTAGCAGAAAGAAAATCCCGCCTGATCCCAACTGGTTGTCGCGCGACAATCAGGTACAATCTTCATAGAGATAAATAACGGATAATGCGCGGTAGTCAGACCGGGATTACACGAAACAAAATCAGATTTCAACAGGTAGCCGGAGTCATTCAGCAATCCCTCTCGATGAAGCCCCTCCAGATCGGTTTGATGGCTCGTCCATGAAGCGCAAACTGCTCGTCGCGGTACCTCTTTTGTGCGTGGTGGCGCTGCTCGCGTGGTTTTTTCGTCCCAAACACGCGAACCTGGGCGAAGGCTATATCAGCGAGCGCAGCGTGACGTTGTGGAGCGGTGTCGCACAGGTTCGTGAACCGCTGGACACGCTGCACTTCGGCGATCACGTAGAAATAATTGCGCGCCACAATGACAACATTAAAATAAAAACGTCCACCGGCGCTGTGGGCTGGATTGATGCCCGCCTGCTGATGGAGCCAGCTTTGTGGCAACGCAGCGCCAAGCTGTTGACCGAGGCGCAGTTGTTGCCGGTGCAGGCGCGGGGACGCACGAAAGTGTCCACGAATCTGCGTGTACAGCCCGGCCGCGCTCAGGCGCGCCTCTATCAATTCGGCCGCGGCATCCCCGTGGAAGTTGTCGGGCGCGCTGTCGCCGACGTGAGCACTGTCTCCGACGAAAAAATAACCTCGAGCGAATCAGCGGAAGCAAAAAAGGAAGAATGGTTATTCATCCGCGGACTGGCCACGCGGCCGCCAGGGGAAGCAAATCCCCGCCTTGCTGACGCCACCACCACGACGCGGCCCGGTGATCAGACCATTCCCATTGCCGGTTGGATTATTGGCCGTTTCGTGGAGCTGGATTTGCCAGACGCTGTGAAGGAAGGAACTGCTTCGGCTAACGTTCGGCCCATTGCGTGGTTTGAGCTGAACAAAAGTTCCGAAGCTTCCGGCTCTAAGCCGCAGTATCTCGTCGCTGGCACTCGCGGGCCGGACTGGCAGCCCTGCGATTTCACCAACATTCGCGTGTATACCTGGAATGTCAAAAAATCTCGGTACGAAACCGCCTTCATCGAGAATAATCTGTGCGGGCAGATTCCCATTCGGGTGGGAAGAAGCTCCAAGGCCGAGCCGGAATTTCGCTTTCGCGGCAAGGGTGACAACGAAGAGCGCGTCTATCGCTTGATGCAAACGGTAGTGCGGCGCATCCGTCAAGACGGCGCGCCCGGCAGCGACAAGAAAAAGCCTGCCGCTGGTAAGACAAAGGCCAAGCCGTTGACAAAAGCCAGAAGCAAGAAAAAGCCCTGATGAAAAATCCATGACCTTACACATCAACGAAACCGAAGTCCGCTCCGTACTTACTATGCCCATAGCGCTGGAGGCCGTGGAAGACAGCCTGCGCAAGCAGGGCCTGGGCGAAGTTGTGGTGCAACCGCGCCGGCGCTTCGAACTGCCGCACGGGTTCTTCCACTACATGGCGGCCGCGGATTACGCTGGCGGCTATGTCGCCGAAAAGCAATACACGTATGTCTCCGGCAAAATTCGGTTTCTGGTGCTGCTCTATGAAATTGCCTCCGGCGATTTACTGGCGCAGATCGAAGCCGACTACATGGGACAGGTGCGTACCGGCGCGGCATCTGGCGTGGCCACAAAATTTCTTTCGCGCGCGGACGCGCGCGTCGCGGCCATTATCGGCACCGGCGGGCAGGCGCGCACCCAACTCCAGGCAATTGCCGGCGTTCGAAAGCTGGCATCCGCCCGCGCCTATGGACGCGATGTGGCGCGCCGCGAAAAATTCTGCTCCGACATGGCGCAGCGCCTGGACATTCCGGTTTACGCCGCGGGCTCCGCCTCCGAAGCTGTGAAAGGCGCCGACATCGTCTGCACGGCCACCACCGCTTCTCAACCGGTGATCACCGGGGCGGACATTGCTCCCGGCATGCACATCAATGCTATCGGCGTAAACCATGCCAACAAACGCGAACTCGATGGTGAAGCCGTAAGCAGGGCTAACATTATTGTTACCGACTCCATCGAGCAGTCGCAGCAGGAAGCCGGCGATTTGATCATGGCCTTTGACGGCGACGCCGCTCGCTGGTCTTCCGTGAAACGCCTCGCCGACGTGGTGTCAGGCAAAGAGTCCGGCCGCTCGGACGACGCGCAGGTGACGATGTTCAAATCCAACGGCATCGCCTCGTGGGATCTGGCGGTCGCCGTGAGAGTTTTGGCCTTGGCGCGTGAAAAAGGCCTGGGCCGCAAGCTTCCGCTCTGGACCGCTACGGAAACCGCCTGAGTTGTGAATACGCTCCGGCGCGTGCGAAATTCGCCGCACCTGCATTGACAGCGCGAAACCGCTGGGGACACACTGGGAACCGCGCTCGCAGGAAATTACGCGCCGCGACGCGGCTGCTGAAGTAAACTGGATACCTGGTCACGCGCACACTAAACGCACAACGCTCGACGACATGCGAACACTTCCAGATTATTTAAGAAAAGGTATGAAGCTGGTGATCGTGGGTTGCAATCCCAGCGAATCTTCCGTGCGCGTCGGTCATTATTACGCGGGCCGCGTGAATCAGTTTTGGCCGGTGCTTTACAAAAGTGGCGTGGTGCCCGAGCCTTTCGATTATCACGACGACAAGCGGGTGATCGAATTTGGCATCGGTCTCACCGATCTGGTGAAGCGTCCCACCAAAACTACCACCGAGCTGACGCGTGAAGATTTTGCCGAAGGCCGCATCGTGCTCTCGCAACGTCTGGGGGACTTCACTCCTCATGTGATTGCCTTCAACGGAAAACTTCCTTTCGAACAATTTGCCCAGCGCAAATGCAAATATGGGCTGCAGAAGGAGCTTCTTTACGGCGCGCGCGTGTACGTCTTGCCGGAAACCAACACGCAAGACGAGCAGGGCAATCCCGAGCGGATTCGCCACTTTCGCAAGCTCGCGCAACTCGTCGCGCGCACCGCTACGGAACACGCCGCCGGCTCAAAAGGGAACTAGCGGCCGTAAATATGAACGACGCCACGCACTCCGCGCCATCCAGCTCGCTGATTCTCGAATCAAAGCACGACGGCATCGCTACTCTCACCTTCAATCGCCCCGAGAAGATGAACGCGCTGAACAAGGATCTGGCCGTGGCGCTCAACGAAAGTCTTGGCCGCATCACTACCGATAAAACGATACACGTCGTTGTCATCACCGGTGCGGGCCGCGCTTTTTGTGCCGGCGGGGATCTCGGTGCCATTGGCGCAGGCCGAAAAAACAACGACACTACGGAACTGGAGCCTTTGTTGCGCGCCGGAATGCATGCCGTGCTAAAAATTCGCAGCATGGCGCAACCGGTCATCGCCTCTGTGAATGGCGCCGCCGCGGGTGCGGGTATGAACATCGCGCTGGCTGCGGATATTCGCATTGCTGCGGAAAACGCCAGCTTTGGACAGAATTTCATCAAGGTTGGCTTGTTCCCCGATTATGGCGGCACTTATTTTTTGCCTCAATTGGTAGGTCCGGCAAAAGCCGCCGAAATGTTCTACACCGGCGACATGATGGACGCTCAGGAAGCGCTGCGCCTCGGCATCGTCAACCGCGTGGTCGCGCCAGCCGAACTGGCATCTCGCACGTTGGAATTGGCACAAAAAATCGCCTCCGCGCCTGCGGTTTCCATTCGCGCGATGAAGAACGCGCTCTTCGGCAGTCGTAAGCTGGAGTTGGAAAAAGCCTTGGATGCAGAAGTTGACCAGCAGATGAAGTGTTTCAAATCGGCTGACTGTCTC
>JBBRPU010000115.1:0-8933 GCA_038227545.1 Candidatus Acidiferrales bacterium | reverse complement strand
GCGGCTTTCACGGGAACCTGGCTGACACTGCGAAAGGCGTCCATCTGGAAAGAAGCACCGCCGGGACTGACGAATCCTTCGACCAGGAGCGCGCTATCTTTCCCGGCCAGGAAACCTCCATTGCACATGGTCTGGAGGCCCTTGGAAGGGTCGGAAACGGTGGCATAAAGGCCGTTGCCGACTTTCCTTACGGAGGCAAACCCTTTGTCCACGACGACGGCCTGGGATAGTCGCGAGTCCGCCTGCAGACGAGCGGCTATTGCCGGCAACGGGAAAAACTTCGCGAGCGAATAAAATGTCGCCAGCGAGGACGTGCCCGCCATAAAGGCGCGCCTGGTGACGCGATTTGAAGAATGCTGCGAATTTAAACTCATGTTGCCTCCGTCGAAATCCCCGTACATTAGTGGATTCGTAAACCGCGCTGGCTGGGCGCCGTTACTCATGCAGGACCCGCGGCCAGAATTGCATTCCAGGCACGTGCGCTTATCGTTCCTGAATGACCGCCGTGGATTTCCCGTAAAATTTACTACATTAGTGCTGGGAACTCTAACGCGCCCCCGCGTTGCCGGCTAAAAGAGGAAGAAGTATGGGTATGAGGAGGCTGCTTCCAGTACTGGCGCTGACGCTGGTGATTACGCCGGTGCTGAATTCCCAAGACCCATACGCTCCGGACGACAATCCGGCGAATCCTGAAATGCAGCGCCAGGAAATTATCAACCTGGAACGTGAAACGGCGCGCGCCATTTTATTGAACAACGGAACTTTTTTCCGGCGAGTGTATGCCGATGATTTTGCGGGAACGTTGTCGCATGGCCAAACGGTGGACAAGACGCATTTGATCAACGAAGTGCAAAATGGCGGCGCGCGGTACCAGTCGTTCAATGCTTCCGACATTCAAGTTCGAATTTTCCGCGAAACTGCGGTGGCCACCTGCTTGTGGACTGCACGGGGATTCTTTCGCGGGCAACAGAGCGATGCGCAGATGCGCGTGATGCACGTCTATATCAATGGGCCGCGCGGCTGGCATGTGGTGGCGGGGCAAACTACGCCGTTGCCTCCTTATACTCTGCAGCCGTTGTAGTTGCTCTAGGGGAAAAATTATTTCGCGATGCTCTCTCGGCGTGGCGATTGACTTGGTTCTACTGTTCAAATTAAGAAGGCGATCCGTTAAGGACTGCCTCTTTATTTAGCTGGTCTCTTCCAAAAACAAATTGGAGATGTTTCTGCCGGCCTTTGCAATTTATCAGCCAGTAACAATCCACATCCAAAAACAAAAAAACTAAACCCGCGGCTTACTCCGGCTAACACTCTTCGGCCAATCCTGTTTAAACTGTCCATCGCCAATCTTCAAATTCTTCATCACATTCGTGTAATGAAAAATCAGATAATCTTCCGACCCTGACTCAAAAAACTTCTGCTGTACCGGCAGCCACGAAGCTTCATCAATCCACATCTGTATTTTAGCGATCTGCTTCCGCACCTGGTCGGACCTGGGAGTCAGCTCCAGCATCACCGTTTTCTTGTGATCGAACTCTGCCTCGCCCAGCAACGTCACCAGGTAACTCTTCCTGACGTTTTCACTCTTGGTCCCGAATCCCAGCAAAACGTACTGATCCACCATCTCGCGATTCTTTCCCAGGTCGTATTCTTCCACGCGATTGATCTTCGGCGTGAACACAAACAAATTGTCGCCATTGCGCAGAATGGTGCGCGGATCCGGCTTGGTGAACTCGATGCGCATCTTTTCGTCGCGCCGCACATAAAGCTTGCCGCTTTCCGTGGAGGTGTCTTTCACCACGTCGGTGTACTTGATGTGCTCGATATCCGCGGTCAACGTGTGAAAATCGCGCGCCGATTTGTCCATCATCGCCAGCACGCTGTCGGTGTTCCACACCGAATTCTGCGCCCGCGACACACCCGTCCCCGCGGCGCCCAAACCCAGAATGAAAATCAGGAAAAACCCAGAAACACGCTTCAATCGTGGCCCCTGTGCCCCTCGTGAACTCCGAACAATCTAAACAGTTGAACCCAGTTTCGCGTTTCCTAGCATAGCAAACACACGCCCCAACGCCTCATCCCGTTTCATGGCTCACGACTCACCATTTCATGGATTGTTTCTTCATGGTTTGGTGGCTTCATGGTTTGATGGCTTCATAGTTTAAAGTTTCACGATTCGCGTTTCGCGATTGTCATTCCGAACCCGCCGCCCGATCCAGGCGGGTGAGGAACCTGCTGTGGCCTAGCCCGCGAACGCACGCAATTTAATCACTCACGTCCGAGCGCCGCGTACTGAAGATTGTTGAGCATTCCAGTCCAGCGTAACGTGGAATCGCCCAGCCCATCACCGCGCAGCTCCAAGACTCGTTCTTGTCCAAGAAAATCGCAGTCGCGTCGAAAATATCGCAACCGCGCATACCACAGAAACGCGGAGGGTGCCCCATCCTCAGGTCTTTGCAGGGTGGGTCCTGTAACGTGGAATCGCCCAGCCCGTCACGCGAAGCTTTGCGCAACGAATCTACCGTTTAATCTCCACCTGATACGCCACTACCGACCCCTGCTCATCACGCACCGGCTCGATCTTCGAGATCGAAAAATTCCCCTTGTGTAAATCCGGCAACGCTTCTTTCAGCGCGTTGTGCAGATCATTCTGCAGCGCCAGCTTCGTCGGCGGAGCCAATACCCGCGTATCCACGCGATACACTTGCCGGTTGCCGTCCTGCGAAACCAGCAGGACCTGCCCGGGCCCCGCAGGCGCCCCGCTAGCCGGCTGGTCGTGAAACCAACTTCGCGGAGTCAGTAAAGCAAAAATCAAAATCACCGCAACCGCCACGTCGTATTGCCAGGTCCCTCGTTCGTAGGACCAGAAAAATGTGCGCGAAAGTATTTGTCCCAGTGTGGCCATGCTAATCCGCCGGAATTCCGTCAACAATCACGCCGTCGCGCATGTGCACCACGCGATCAAAGTACACCACCGCTTCTGGATTGTGCGTGATCATCACGATGGTCTGCCCCAGATCCTTATTCAATTGCCGCAGCATCTGCAGCACAATCTCGGAATTCTTGGAATCCAGATTACCCGTCGGCTCATCCGCCAGCAAAATCTTAGGCTCATTTATCAACGCGCGCGCAATGGCCACCCGTTGCTGCTCGCCGCCCGACAACTCCGAAGGCCGGTGATGCAACCGCCCCGACAGCCCCAACATTTTCGTCACCACATCAAAGCGGTGCGGATCAAAGCCGTCGCCATGAATGAATTGCGCGATGGCGATATTGCCTTTCGCCGAAAGCGTGGGCAACAAATTAAATCTTTGAAAAACAAATCCGATTTTGTGCCGCCGCAGCCGCGTGCGTTCCGCGTCGCTCATAGTGGTCAGCTCATTGCCGTCCACCAGCACCGTGCCCTTCGAAGCCTGCGCCATCCCGCCAATCACATACAGCAATGACGATTTGCCGCAGCCAGACGGCCCCATCACCGCCACCGATTCGCCCGGCTGTACTTGGAAATTCACCCCGCGCAAAGCCGGCACTTCCACTTTGCCCGCGCGATAGAGTTTCCACAGATTTTCTGTTTTAAGTATCGGTTCCAATAGCTTTTCTTGAGTTACGGCCCCGTGGCAGGTTGTTATTGTAGCAGCAGCACACCCGTTTCGCGTCCCGGGGAACCAGGCCCGCTGGCGGCTCGCGCTAGCACCTAATCGTATGAAAGCGCTTCCACCGGATCCTTCCGGCTGGCCATCCACGCCGGATAACTCGCGCCTAGAATCGCTCCCCCAAGCGCAATCCCTGCGGCGCTAAGAATCCATCGCGGCGTTATCAATATCGAAAGCGTCGGGAAGCCGGCCAGAAACGCCGCGCGCACCGCATAACTCAAGCCCACTCCTGCGGCAATCCCGATAATGCACAACGCGGTAGACTCCGTCAGCAGCGCGCGAATAATAAAAGATCGGTCCGCGCCCAGCGATTTCAAAACTCCGATATCCCGTGTGCGCTCAATTACCGTCGTATACATGGTCAGAAAAATCACCATCAACCCAATCGCAATCGCCAGCCCGATCATGGCGTGAATAAATGTCTGCAATCCCGGAATATTCGTCGCCGTCATCAACGAAAGAAAATCTTTCAGCGGCCGGATCGTATATCCCGGCAACACGTGACGCAATTCTTCCATCACGTCCGCGGTGTGCTCCGGCCGCGTGCAGCGCAGCAGAAAAATTGAGGCCTTATCATGCGCGCCCACCAGATCCTGCAACGTCGCCAGCGGCACAAACAGCCGCGCCCCTTTGCCGTGTTCGATAATCGCCGACACATGCCACGGGTGGTTCAACAAATTATAAGTGTCGCCCACCTTGATCTTTTTTGCCTTGGCCGCCCAGTCATCCACCAGCAAATCGTCCGGGCCTTCCATGTCGTGTCCCTGGATGAACACAAACCCGCCCGAAACCGCGCGAAAACTTTCCGGCTCGATGCCGTAGACCACTTCCACTCCGCCCGTGGAGTTGAATTGCAGCAGCGCTGGAGCCACCGATTGCACATATTTTTGCGCAGACAGCCGCTCGGCGATCTTGATGGGCATCGGCGATCCGCTGAATCCCAGGAACACCGACGCCGCCGGCGGCTGCACCATAATGTCCGCGCCAATACCTTCGATACGTTTCGCCGTTTCCGCCAGTAATCCCGAAGTAAGCCCTACGATCAGCACCACCAGCGCGACTTCCACCGCCACCGCCATCACCCCGATGAACGTCCGCATCGGCCGGTGCAGCAAATTCCGCACGATGAGTTCACCCATCATCGGCTGGCGCCCTGCGGCTTGGCGTCCTGTGGCTGGGCATCCTGCGCGGGCTTTTCTTCGCCCACATGAATTATTTCTGTACCCGCCGGTGCCTCCAGCTTGAAGCGCTCTGCGGGAATATCCTCGTTCAACGTGACCTTGGCAATTTGCAGATCCAGCCGGTAATCATCGTGCGGCCGCTCG
Source organism: Candidatus Acidiferrales bacterium (assembly GCA_038227545.1). Lineage (GTDB taxonomy): Bacteria > Acidobacteriota > Terriglobia > Acidiferrales > UBA7541 > Acidiferrum. The sequence continues at coordinate 3,958 of JBBRPU010000115.1, read as the reverse complement.
ATGCGAATGGCGCGAGGAAATCCCTGCGCGGGAATGGATCCACCCGCCGACGCATTGGCGGGTTGCCACGTCGAAAAACGTATATCCGAAATCAAAATTCCACGCGGCCCAAACGTCTGCAGTCGTGCCACCTCCAGGTCCGCGCGGTCAAACCAGATTTTGCGCAGAATTTCCATTTGATATCCGCCGCGCAACACCGTCAGCACATAAAAACGCCCGGCTTCATCGTTGAATTCTTCAAACAACACCGGTTCTTCCTTGCGAATTTCCGGCCACAACAGCGCTTCCAGCAAGTGCTGCGGACGCAGATTCTCAATCGGCTTGCTGCTGGCGCGTTCCAACAACACCGAACCTTCCAGGAATTTATTTTTGGAAGGAACAGACACGCGAAAAACTTGCCCGTCGCTGGCCATGTCAAAAACCGTCGTGCCGATTACCGGAGCCTGCCCGATCATTCGAATGTTGCCGGGCCGCGCCGCCAGCAGGAACGCCTTCACTTCGTGATACTCCTCGATAACCCCGCTGTATTTTGAGCCCGCCACCGGTTTCAACTCCACGGTAGCGTTCAGCGTCGTCACCGCCCGCGCGCTGGCATTGTATTTCTCCAGCAAATCCTCGCGCGTCGCATCCTTTGCCACTGGCTTGAGCGCCGACGGCGTGATGATCTTGTTCACCACAACTTTTCCGCCGCCACCGCAACCGGCGCCAATCAGCACGCACGCCAGCGCGACAGCGAAGAAGTATCTCGCCACCAATCCGCCTTCCGATATTCTGGTGAAATTATATTTCGCAGGCACGAGGATCAGTTGGGCCGCGCAATGTGCACGTCAAACGGCTTCAGCGCCGGCCGCACCCGCCGAATCACTTCGCTGGGCCACAATGTTTCTGTAAGCAAAGTCACCCAGCCGTCTTCCAGCTCGCAGATTCCACAAAACGTGTAGCGCTGATACGCGCCCTGATAAGCGTCCAGCCCGCGCCGCGAAAGTTCACCCTCAAGCGCCTCATCCGCTGTTTTCGCGGCCGCACCCACACGCACTCCGAACGTCTCGGCCTCAAAGCGCGTAAACAAATCCAGCAGCTGTTCCTGCGTCGGCTTTGGAATCACCAGGCACCGGTCCGCCGCGTCGCGAAAGGGAATTTCATGCGTCCCGCAGAAATCGCGCACGCGCTCCAGGTGGCTGAAGAAATCCACCACGTAATATTCTCCCGCCACCAGTACCGGAAACGCCGCTGACCAGATCTGCGCCGCCTGCACCCCGCGCACCGGCTCGCGATTTTCCGTTTCAATCAGCTCCAGCCCCACGGCCTTCACTTCCGAGCCGATGTTCAAAACTTCCACGTCTAGCGAAAATGGCGGCAGGTCCAGCGCGCCGCTGCCCAGCGCGTTGCCCGGAGCGCTCATTCCTCCAGCCCCACGTGCGGAAATTTGCTTTTGAATTCCGCCGACTCTTTGCGCACATCCAGCCAGTTGAAAAACGCATCAGGTGTTTCCAGCCAGATGCGAAACCAGCTGGCGATTTCTTCTTTTTCCGCCCGCTTGGCGGCTTCCACTTTGTGATTTCGCGAAATCATTTCCGCGCGCCGCTTGCCCAGTCGCGCCACGTTCAACACCCGCTCCACTGCCGCGTGTTCTCCCTGCGCGCGAAATTTCCGCATCAATTCATCCAGCCGCATCACGCTTACTTCCGCGTCTTCCAGCGTTTTGAAGTGCAGCAAATCTTCAAATTCTTCCTCGTACTGGTCTTCCGCTTCTTCCTGCAGCGTCAACTCCAGTTTCAGCCCCGCGGCTTCCAGCACATCGGCAATATAATCCGCGCCGGTTTTACCCGCTTCACCGTGCTCGGCAATCAATCGCCGCCGCAGCTGATCAATCTCCGCGGGCGTCCACTTCTGTACCCCGATGAGCCGCGCCGTCTCCAGAATCAGCGCCTTTTTTGTATTTGCTGGATCATTCATCGCGTCGCAGCCTGCTCCCCGGCTAGAAGCCGACGGTACTTAATCACATTTTCGTTGTGCTCGGCCAGCGTCGAGCTGAAAAAATGCCCGCCCTGAGTGTTCGCCACAAAATACAAATAATTTGTTCTCGCCGGCTGGTACGCCGCGCGCAAAGAAGCTTCCCCAGGATTTCCAATCGGCCCAGGCGGCAAGCCCGTGTGCGTATAACTGTTGTAAGGCGATTCGATGCGCAGATCCGTCAGCGTCAGCGTCCCGCGATACGCGCCGTGCTGCTCCAGTGCGTAAATCACCGTGGGGTCGCATTGCAGCGGCATGGACTTTTGTAACCGGTTTTCGAACACGCCCGCCACCAGCGGTCGCTCCTCCGGCTTGGGAGTTTCACGCTCCACCAGCGATGCCAGCGTCACCACCGCGGCGATCGGCCGAACACTCGCGAGCCCCGTGCTGCTCAACGCCGTCGCATCCGTTTCGTTCGTCCCGCCCGCACTCGTGGCCGCCCCGGCCGTAACCGCCGCCCATTCTTCTCGAAATTTCTTCACCATCTCCGCCGTTAGCCCCTCCGCAGAAGGATGCCGTGACAGATGATACGTGGCCGGAAATAGAAATCCCTCCAGCGTAGCCGCGTGCGGCGCCAGATCCTGAATGGACGCCGCATCTTTAGCCGCCCGCAAAAAATCATTTGCCGGCATGAAGTTCGCCGCCTCCAGATCCCGCGCTATATCAAAAATCGTCTCTCCTTCGCGCACCGTAAAAGGCTGTTCGAACACCTGCCCGTTGGCCATTTTCCAGAACACATCGTGAGCCGAGGCCGCCCCTGCAAAAAAATATTCCCCCGCCTGCAAAGTCCGACGCGGGTGCCGTCGCGTATAAAATTCAAATGCTACCGCGCTGCGCACCACGCCTTTGCGCTGCAGCAGCCGCGCTACTCCCCGGCTGGACGCCCCGTGCGGCACCTCCACAAACACTCCCTCGGGCCCGAATCCCGAGTACGGATAATTGACGCAGTACCACAGCCATCCTCCGCCCGCCGCCATCAGCAATAAAATCAAAACTAAAAATTTGCCCACGTCAGCACATCTCCGCAACTTCCTGCAAAGTATTTAGATGCTTACCCCATTCGAAAGCTACGCGAAAGCTACCGCGAGAAACTACCGCTCCAGATACTCTTTCAACATCACCGTGGCCGCCATGGCATCCACCGTCATGCGCCCATCCATTTTGGCTTTTCGAACTTTATCGAAATCCCTGCCGCCCCCGGCGCGCACCGGAGGATTCAACACCCGGCCACCCTGCTCCTCCAGCATCCGCTGCGCTTCCCAGCTGGTCAGCCGCTCGTCCACCATTTCCACCGGCAACCCAATCTGCTTGCGCACCCGCTCCGCGAATCGCGAAGCTTCCTCCGCCATTTCGCCGTGCGAGCCATCCAGCCGCAGCGGCAAACCCACAATAATCTGTGTCACGCCCTGTTCGCGCGCCAGTTCCCGCAGCCGCCGCATGTCCTCGTTGCGATTGATGCGCTCCAGCGTGGACAGCGGCTTCGCCATCCGCGTTTCCGCATCCGCAACCGCCACGCCGATCCTCGCGCGCCCGTAGTCCAGCGCCAGAATCGTCGCGCGCTTCACTTGATTTGTGGAATCCACCACGCCGGTCACCTGATTAGTATACCGGGTGGCGCCAGTGCCACCCAAGGTCAGCGTTGCCGCCCCCGCGTCCCCTTTTCCCAATCGCCCCAGAAGCCCATCGCTCTCATCTGCTGGTCCAGCCCGGTTTCCTTCATCATTGTTTCCAGTTCTTCGCGCGACAATCGTTTGCCCAATGGCGCGGTGCGATCCGCCACTCCCCACGCCGTCAAAGCCGCAATCGTCGCGTGCAGTTTCAGCGTTCGAATATCCACCTTATCCAGCGTGTCCGAAGCCGCGTGATAATTCGGCAGGTAGTTGCCCTCCTCGTTGTTGGCCACCAGCGTCGGCACGCCTTCGATCATGAAGTCAAAATGGTCCGT
>JBBRPU010000114.1:0-8994 GCA_038227545.1 Candidatus Acidiferrales bacterium | reverse complement strand
TGCGAATGCCGGCGTGATTTCTTTTCGCTGCGACCAATCGTGATAGGTGTGGCATTCGAAGCAGCGCGATTCAGCATGATCGGGGCCGGGCGCGTGACACGTCTGGCAGGTGGCAATTCCAGGCAGCAGGACCTCGGTGGAATCCACGCTATGCAACGCTTTTTCATGACAGCTGGCACAGGTGAACGAGCCGTGGGCCTGGTGATCGAATCTGGCGTGGGGCATCCAGCGTGGCGTGATGTTTGATTCGGCGATGCGGGGAAGATCATTCCGTTTGCTCGGTGCATCGGGCCGCGCGTTGGTTGACTTGTCGGAGCTGAAAGAAAGTTGGTGGCACTGCAGACAGGTTTTGCGCCACAGGAGCTGCTCGGCGTCGGCGGTGCGCTCGGCGACCCACTGAGAAGCGGTGAGCGTGCGCAATCGCGGCTCGAGAGGCTTGCCGGTCAGATCGCGGTCGGGATCGCGGGAGGATCGCAGCTCCGACGGATGCACCGCCGCGTAATCCTGAAATTTTTTCTTGAGGAACGCGCGTACGACTTCAGGTTTGTCGTGCGGGACGCCTTCATTGAAATGCTTGTCGAACGAAAGAAGGTGGCACGAGGCGCAGGAGTTCTCGAAAGTTACGGGCGCCATCAGCTCTCGGCCGCTTGACGGAGCGTGAGGCGCGAGCGTACCGGCGTTTGGCGCGGCAGTATTTTTCGTCACGCCGTCCGTGGTGCTTGGGGACGCCTGGTATCCCGCATCGTTGTACTTCCAGGAATTCTTTACGGCCGCAGGGCGATGGCAATCGCCGCAGACCAGCTGCACAAGCGGGCCGGTGGGGTCGCGGCGAATCGGTTTCATGTGGATGGCGTGGTTCAGTTTGATCGTGGAGGGATCGCGGCGATTCTCGCGCAAGACCGCGAACTCTGGGTGACCGCCGGCAAAATTCTGAATGTGAGCAGAATATTGTGAGGACGTGCCGCTGGTTTGCAGGTTAGTGTGGCACGCAGCGCACGACTTTTCGCTTACCGCCGCGATATTCACGCGACCACGGTGTTCGGTGTGGCAACTGGCGCAATCCGGCGTGGCGATTTGGTTGGCGTGATGAATGGGGCCGTCGTGGCAGGAGAGACACGCCTGGTCATCAGCCTTGGCGGAAAAGGCCGAGGTTTTTTGTACGTGGCAGGCGGCGCAATTGTTTTCGAGTATGGCGTGGGGCCCCGACATGCGGCCGCTGCTGTAGACGCGAGCATCTTTGTGCACGGCGTACCAGGAAATCCAGGCGATGGCGAGCAGCGGAAGCAGCACACTTAACCAGAATTTGGCGCGCTTCAGCGGTGTGGGCCTCTTGAAATAATTGAGGTCTACGCGCTGCGCGAGTTTTTTGGTAGTGCGAGTTCGGGCCACTAGGTTTTACCGGTAAAGCGATTGTTTAACATCAACCTGTCAATACTTCAGCGCCATTACCGCGTGGACGGCGGCGAGTGCGATGAGCGCCAGTGAGATCGGGATGTGCACGAGAAGCCAAAGATGCAGCCAGTGATGCAGGCGCCGCTGTTTTTGCAGTTGGCGGGCTTCTTCGCAGATATCCTGCAAATCATCAATGGTGGCGTGGGCGCGCGCGGGAAGTAGGGTACGTATTCCAGAGAATGCGATCTGCGCTTTGCCGGCGTCGTAGAGCAAAAGGCGGCGCTCCGCGGGGCGCTCGAGAAACGGGCGCATTTCATTCAGATAGAAGCGGCGCAGCGGGGCGCTTTCTTCTTCGCTGAGAAGGACGATTTCCGCGGCCGCGGCCACCGCAGCGCCACCTTTTGTTGTGGTGGTCATAGGGCGCATGGCGGTGAAGCCGCCGGCGCGTTGAGTTTCTTCCTGAGAAGTTCGCCGCACCCCGAGGGTGCCGCAGAGCGCTTCCATGGAGCGGTCGGATTCTTCGAGCAACAAATTACGAACATGGCCGATCTCGTCGTAGATGGTTTCGAACGGCACGTCGGTGGTCATGACGCGCGGGATGTAATGCTGCAGCGCGGCGCCGAACAAGCCGCTTACCACGGTGAAAATAAGCATCGCCATCAGAACGCGGGTTAGCGTGCCGCCGAAGTGAAAGCCGCCGTGAAAGAGTATGACCGGCAGGCTGAGCATGCCGAGCCACAGATGACCGCGCATCCATGCCTGCGCGCGGCCCAAGCGCCACACCGGGACGCGTTTTCGCGCGCCCAGGAGTGCGGCAAAAAGCATGAACGAGAATCCGGCAACTCCGAAGGTGAGGCCTATAGTACTGCCGCCGCGCGGACCCGCGATTGAACTGCGTGTATAAACGAAATACGTCGCGGCAGAAATCAGGAAGATCGCCACGGAGGCTATGGCCCAGGTGCGTTGGCTGCGGTCAATGCGCATTCCTAAAGGCTCCAGGTCAATTGCTGGAAGACTGGCCGATCACATCGGCAAAAAATGCTTTTGGATCCACACGGTGAGCAGCATCGTGCGGACAAGCGTACACGCAACTGGGCTCTTCCAGATTGGTGCAGAGATCGCACGAAGTGGCTTTCTGTTTTACGACGGCTTTGGTGCGGCCGGGGTGATCGGGGTCCTCGCTTACGACTTCGAAGGGATGCAAATTGATGTTGCCGTAGGGACAATTGCGCGCGCACAGACCGCAGCCGATGCACCAGTCTTCGATGATGACTTCCAGCGAATTGCGCCGCCGGATGGAACCGACCGGGCATCCCACCATGCACAGAGGATCGCGGCATTGGCGGCAACTGGTGGCAATCAGATATTGCTCGAAGCGCAAGCCGTCGCGCACGAGTCGCGTGACCCCGTCGTGTGCATCGGCGCACGCATTGACGCAGGCATCGCAACGCGTGCATTTTTGCAGATCGAGCACCAGCAAACTTTGCGCTTCCATGAGGCCCTGGGACAAAAATTGATCCAGCGGCACGCTGTGAACGGTTTTGAGGCGCTGCTCGTTGGCCTGGAGGCGCTCGGTGGCGACATCTTCCAGACCCTTTCGAACATTGGGAAAGCGCGCGACCATATCACGAAAATCGCTGCCGGCGATGCGCACGACTTCCACATGATCGAGAGCCGTGCACATGGCGGTGCGCACACCGCCGCCCAGCAGACCGATTTCGCCGAAATAATCGCCGCGTGAAAGATAGGCGAGGACCATCTCTCCGCCGGGATAATTTTCGGAAATTTTCACGAAGCCGATGCGCACCAGATAAAAACTGTCGGCCGCGTCGCCCTGCCGGGCGATGATTTCGCCGGGAGCGAAGCGCTGCAATTCTACGGTTTGTTTCAAGTGGGCGATAAAATCCGGGGAGAGATCCGCAAACATGGGCACGGCGCGAAGGTGATTTTCCAGCGCGCGCTCGCGATAGTTGGCATCAATCTGCGCGCGAAAAGTCTTGTTCTTCATCATGATGTCGAGAACGTTGCGCAGCATTTCGTACGCCACGACCTCGGATTCCGCGCGCACGGTGGCGGAGCGCGGGTAGAAATTGAGGCAGGTCATTTCTCCAAAGAGGTCGCCGGGGCCAAGAGAAGCGACGGGATTTCCATAGTTGAGGTCCACGGAGGCGTCAATCGGAATGGTGCGGTCGCGAGTTTCTTCGTCGCGAACATCTTCGCGGCGATCTACGAGTGTGCTGGTGAGGCGCTTGAAGAATCCCCGAGCGCCGCCCTGCGTTTTGACGTGCGCGATGGGGGTGGAAATGGAAACTTTCGCGGCGCCCTCGACGATGTAGAAAGCGGTGGAACCGAATTCGCCTTCGCGGCAGATGATTTCACCGGCGCCATAGCGGCGTTTGACGATGGCGCCGCGATTCAGCTCCAGAAATGTTCCGGAGACACCTTTGAAGACCGGGATTTGCAGAATTTCTTCGGCGTCGAAGCCCTGGTTGTCGCCGGAGGGCGCGATGGAGGTTCCGGCGACACCCTTGTTGGTAAGGGCGCCGGTGGGACAGGAGACCATGCACTCGCCGCAGGAAATACAGGTGGAGTTGCCCATCGGAGCGTTCAGATCGAAGGCGATGCCGGTGGAATATCCTTTGCCCATGCGGCCAAGGACAAAATTGTTTTTAATTTCGTCGCAGCCGCGGATGCAGCGGTCGCAGAGGATGCAGGCATCATGGTCTACCGCTATAGCTAAGGAAGAATCATCCAGGCCACGGGCGACGGAGCGTTTAGCGAAACGCGGTTCGGCTACGCCGGCGGCCTTCGCGAGCGTTTCGAGTTCGCAATCGCGGGAATGTTCCTGGCGTGCGCAGGGTGAAGGGTGATCGGACATCAAAAGTTCGAGCAGCGTTTTGCGAGCTTGCAAAACTTTTGGTGATTGCGTTTCTACTTTGAGTCCGGGCTCGACGGGACGAACGCAGGAGGCGGTAAGAACGCGAGCTCCGGTATCTACCACGCACAAGCGGCAGACGCCCACGGGTGTTTCATTTTGCAGGTGGCAGAGAGTGGGAATGGCGATGCCGTTGATACGCGCGGCGTCGAACACCGTTGTGCCGGCGGGAACGGACATGGGACGTCCGTCTATGGTGATGGTGACCAGGCCCGGAGGTGAGGTTGCTGTCGCCATTACTTATTTCGCCGGTCGTTCACGGGCGAATTCCCACGCGCTGCGTTTCTGCCGCGCGCGCCGCTTCCGTGAAACAAATTCCGCTAGGACACGTGCCTTGCAAAACATGCGCATCAATTTCTGGGCGAAAATGTTTCAGCACGGACTGAATGGGTGCCGGAACGATCTGGCCGAGTCCGCAGATGGAGGTCAGGCTCATGGCTTGGGACAACTCATCGAGCAGCGCCAGGTCGGCGCGATATTGCGCCTCCGGAAGCGCGCCCTGGGCCCAGCGCGCGAGAAGGTCCACCATTTTTTGCGAGCCGACGCGGCATGGCACACATTTGCCGCAGGATTCGTTGCGATAAAAACGCACGGCGTTCAGGGCCATGTCCAGCATGCAGGTGGTGTCATCGCAAACGACGATGGCACCGGAGCCCAGCATGGAGCCGGCATCGGCCAGAGCTTTGAAATCGAGGCGCACATCAATCAGCGAAGCCGGGAGATACCCGGACGACGGTCCCGAAGGCGCAAAGGCTTTCAGGGTGCGCCCGCCGCGAATGCCGCCCGCATAAGTGAAAATCACTTCGCGCATCGGAAGGCCGGAAGGAACCTCAAAGATTCCGGGATTGGCGACGTGGCCACTGACGCCGACAAATTTCAGTCCGCGCGAGCCCGATTGTCCCTGGGCTTTGAACCACTCGACGCCACGCGCGAGAATTTGCGGCACATTGGCGAAGGTTTCGACATTGTTGAGGACCGTAGGCTTTTGAAACAATCCGGCCTGAACGGGGAAGGGCGGTTTGTTGCGGGGCTCGGCGCGATGGCCTTCGATGGCCTCGATCAAGGCGGTCTCTTCGCCGCAGATGTAGCCGCCGGGGCTGACAAAGACTTCCAGATCAAATTGGAGAGCGCTGGCGAGAATGTTTTTGCCCAGCAGGCCTTCGGCATAGCATCTGGCAATTTCGGTGCGCAGAATTTCTTCCTGGTGGTGATATTCGTGGCGGATGTAGAGGATGCCTTTTTTAGCGCCGGTGACCAGGCCGGCAAGAATCATGCCTTCAATGACCAGGTGGGGAAGGTGCGTGAGAATGAAGCGATCTTTTATGGTGCCGGGTTCGCTCTCGTCGGCGTTGCAGACGACATATTTCACCGGGTCGGCTTGTTTGCGGACCAAGTCCCACTTCATGCTGGTGGGGAAGCCGGCGCCGCCCATGCCGCGGAGCTCCGACTCTTTCAGCGATGCTAAAACGCCATTCCAGTTTTGCGTCTGGATTAAATTTCGCACGACATTGTATCGTTCCGCCAGGGTGGCGTAGGGATCGGATTTGCATTTAGCGGGTTGCGGCGTGTGGTGAGGGTCGTCGAGAGGTTCGCCACGGATGGCGGAGCGCGTGAGGCGCTCGGCTGCAGGAGCTGTGGCGTCGGTGAAAATATGATCGTTGAGAGAAATTGCCGGCGCATGATCGCAGCGGCCCAGGCAAGACACGTCGCGAACCAATACATCTTGGGCGGGTGATGAGGAGAAAGCAGCTTGCAGGCTGGCGCGCAGCTGGGACGCGCCATTCAGATGGCAACTCATATCGGCGCAAACGCGCAAATCCGCTTTCGGCGGAACGGCCAGATGAAAGTGCGGGTAAAAGCTGGCCACGCTGTGAATTTGATAGAGCGGCGTCTGGGTCCGTTGAGAAAGGGATTCCAGCTCCGCTTTTGGCAGAAAGCCATGACGAGTTTGGATAGCGCGAAGGTCGTCGAAGATCACGGCGCCCGTCTCAAAGCGTTTACGCCGGAGTGCACACCAAGCACGGCGCGATATGGAGTGGGTTGATCCTCTGCATACTACTGACCGCGCTGCCGGGTGTAAATAGAGGCTGGTTGCCTTTTCGCGGCACGCTGCGAAAAAGGCACTGCACCCTCGTTGACGAAGTGGCGCGGCTGAAGATATAAGCGAACAGACTCATTCGACGCCGGGTCGCCCTGAAATGCGAAAATTGTCACGCCTACGCTCATGTCTGTTTGCTGGTGTGGTTGTGGTTGCCCCCGGCGTGTGGCCCAATTTTGCGCATGCCGCGGACGGCGACGCGCAGAAATATCTCGGGCCCGGGTCCTGCGCGGCTACCAGCTGCCACGGCAGCGTGAAGCCCGTGGCCGACAGCCGCATCCTGCAGAACGAATACTCCACCTGGATTATCAAGGATAAGCACAGCAAGGCTTATCAGGCGCTGAGCGGTGAAATTGGCGAACGCATGGCGCGCATCCTGAAGTTGGGAGCGAAGGCCGAGGAAGCGCCGAAATGCCTAGCGTGCCACGCGCTGAGCGCCGGTGCTTCGCAGCGAGGGCGGGCTTTTGAAATCGCCGAAGGAGTTTCCTGCGAAAATTGCCACGGGCCATCGTCGGCGTGGCTGGGCGGCCACACGGAGCGGCAGTGGGCGCACGAAAAATCTGTTTCGCTGGGAATGGTGGACACCCGCAATGTGATTCACCGCACGGAAAAATGTCTGGAGTGCCATCTGGGCTCCAGCAATAAATTTGTGGATCACGAAATGATTGCCGCGGGGCATCCGGATCTTTATTTTGAGCTGGACTCTTTCTCGGCGGTTGAGCCGCGCCACTGGAAAACTCCGCGCGAATCCGCTTCTGGAAAACCCGTTGAGGATGGCGCCTGGTCGGGGGTGCGCGACTGGAGCGCCGGGCAAGCGGTGCAACTGCGCGCTTCATTGGAGCGATTGACCTGGCGGGCGAAGGGCGAGCGTTTCGATAAGAAGGATGTGTGGCCGGAATATTCTGAGCTGTCGTGTGTGGCGTGCCACCACGCGCTTACCCCCGCAAAAGATAGTTGGAGGCAGGCGCACGCTTATGCTGGGCGGAGGCCGGGTGATGCGGCGTGGAATGCTTCTCGATATGTGGTTTTTCGGTTGATGGCCAGGCAAGTGGATCCAGCGGCGGCCGACGAGCTGGACAAACATTTGACGACGCTTGCCGGGCAGATGAGCTCGCTTACAGCGGACCGCGCGAGCATCGCTTCTGAGGCGGCCGCCGGCGGGTCTATCGCACAACGCTTGGCGGAGCGGCTGGCTGCGATGAAATACGATCAGCAGCTCGCGCTGCGCATGCTGCAGCAGATTACCGGCGACGCAGAGAATATTTCGCTGGCGGATGAGCGCGCCGCCGAGCAGGCGACCATGGCGATTGATTCGCTGTACATCGCATACAGCAAAGAAGCCAAACCAAAGAACGCTGAAGAATTGCGCGTCGCCATCAACGGACTGTTTCAGCAACTAGAGAATCCGTCCTCGTACAACGCCGACCAGTTCGCGGCGGCGCTGCGCCACATTCACGGAATGTTGTAGGCGGCTCAGCGACCTGCTGTGCGACCATCACAATCATGAACAGCCTGGAAAACTGGTTCTGCGCGTCGGGATTCTGGCGTTCGCTCACGGAGCAAAAGTGGCTGCCCTGGGCTCTTGAGGGCGTTAATCTTGGCGAACATGTTCTGGAAGTTGGCGCGGGGCCGGGCGCGGCGACTTCCGCCCTGGCGGCGAGAGCGCCTCGCGTTACCAGCCTCGAATACAACCACAGATTCTGCGTGGGATTGCGCGCGAAATTCCCGGCCGCGGGCGTAGTGCGGGGCGATGCCTCGCTATTGCCGTTTGAGGACGGCACCTTTACTGCGGCAATCGCGGTGTTGGTGTTGCATCATCTGCGTTCGACGGAGGCGCAGGACCGCGCCTTTATGGAAATTCACCGGGTGCTTAGACCTGGCGGAGTCTTTGTGGCGCTGGAGATTGACGACGGTTGGCTTTCGCGCGTGCTACACATTCGCAGCACATTTGTGGCGGTTGCGCCGGATCAAGTTGGCAGCCGATTGCGCGCCGCCGGATTCGCGAACGTAGAAGTAAAAAATCGCAGCGGTGGATTTTTGCTGCGTGCGAAGCGGACGCTCTAGAGCTCACCTGGGGAAGGTCGAGACGGAGGCTACAAAGAAATTCAGGGTAAGAAATCGGCGAGGACGGAAAGTGTTACTTGGCTACCACCGGCGCGCCTATCTCAGCGCGCGTACGCATGACTCGCAGAATGGAGTCGCGCGTGACCATGCCGATAACATGAGCGTCGTCGGTACCCGACAAGTTGACCACCGGCATCTGGTTAATATCCGCGGCCAGCAGCCGTTCCAGCAAACGCAGCAGCGGCTCCTCCGGCGCGGCCCACGAAATACTTTCCCGCGGAATCATCACCGCCTGAATGGAATTGCTGCTCCATTCCTCGCGCGGCACGGAGTTTAAGGCCTGCACGTTCATCATCCCGACCAGGCGGTCTTCCGTCACCACCAGGTGGCAGCGGCGGCCGGTGCGCAAAACTTCCTGGCTGTATTCATCCAGAGTGGTGTTGCGATTGATCATGGGGACTTCGTTGTTCATTACGTCGGAAGCGTGCAGGCCCGCCAGAGTTTC
>JBBRPU010000113.1:0-9061 GCA_038227545.1 Candidatus Acidiferrales bacterium | reverse complement strand
CGGCGCATTATCAATGGTGTCAAACGCGCGGAATTGCACCTTGGGATTGTGCTTCGACAGCACCTTGGTGATCGCCGCCGTCAACGTCGTTTTGCCGTGATCAATGTGACCAATGGTCCCAATGTTCACATGCGGCTTATTACGTTCGAATTTCTCCTTCGCCATCGCTCGCTCAGCTCCTCAAATCAAAGTCACGTAACCAGCTACAAATTTTTACAACTGCCAATTTCTAAGCACGCGTGTCTCGGCCCTTGTTCTTCTCGATAATTTCCTGCGAGATGGAATTCGGCGCTTCCGCATAGTGCGAAAAATGCATCGTGAAGTTAGCGCGGCCCTGAGTGCGGCTGCGCAAATCCGTGGCGTAGCCAAACATCTGCGCCAGCGGAACTTCCGCGCGAATCACATTCGCCCCAGCGCGATTTTCCGAACCCTGGATCGCGGAACGCCGCGCGTTGAGATCGCCATACACCGCGGCCATATATTCTTCCGGAACTACCACTTCCACTCGCATGATCGGTTCCAACAGAACCGGCGAGGCCTTGTGGCAGGCTTCCTTGAAGGCCATGGAACCCGCAATTTTAAAGGCCATTTCAGAACTGTCCACATCGTGGTAGCTGCCGTCCACCAATACCGCGGCAACATCCACCATGGTGAATCCTGCCAGGATTCCGTTATCCAGCGCTTCGCGAATGCCCGCTTCGATCGGGGCGATAAATTCGCGCGGCACGGAACCGCCAATAATCTTGTCTATGAACAGGAAGCGGTGCTCTTTGTCGAATTTCCACTTGCCCGCCGGTCCACCCACCACTTCTTTAGCCAGCGCGTCCAGTTCGTCGGTGGACATTTCCTTCATGTTTTCGCGGCTGGAGCTCGGGATCGGATGCAATTCGATTTTGCAATGCCCGTACTGACCACGGCCGCCGGTCTGCTTGATGTACTTGCCTTCGGCAGTAGCTTTTTTGCGAATGGTTTCGCGATACGCCACTTGGGGGCGACCCACGTTGGCTTGCACGTTGTACTCGCGCAGCATGCGGTCAACGATAATTTCCAGATGCAACTCACCCATGCCGGAAATTAATGTCTGGCCGGTGTCGGGTTCCGTGGAAACGCGGAATGTCGGATCTTCCTGCGCGAGCCGCTGCATGGCCACACCCAGCTTGTCCTGGTCAGCCTTGGTCTTGGGCTCAATCGCCACGGAAATTACCGGCGCTGGGAAGTCAATGTTTTCGAGAACTACCGGCTTGGCTTCGTCGCACAGTGTGTCGCCGGTGTTGACGCTCTTCAGGCCGACGCACGCGCAAATGTCGCCGGCATAAACGGTGTCAATTTCTTCACGCTTGTTGGCATGCATCTGCAGCAAGCGGCTGATGCGCTCGCGCGTAGCTTTACCGGAGTTGTAAACATAGCTGCCGGATTTCAAAACCCCGGAATAAACGCGAATGTACGTGACGTGGCCGACGAAGGGATCGGACATGATTTTAAAAGCCAGCGCGGAAAATGGTGCGTCGTCCGATGCGCGGCGCAATTCCACTTCCTCAGTATTCGGATTCGTGCCTTCCAGCGGCGGCACATCCACCGGGGAAGGAAGAAAATCAATGACCGCATCGAGCAGCGGCTGAATCCCTTTATTCTTGAACGCGGAACCCGCGAGCACGGGCACAATCTTCAACGCCAGCGTGGATTTGCGGATGGACTTGCGCATCTCCTCGATCGTGAGCGTGCCTTCCGTCAAATACTTGTCAATCACTTCGTCGTCGTGCTCGGCGACGTATTCGACGACCTTGTTGCGGTGTTCTTCGTAGAAGGCCTTATCAATCGCAGAGCCTTTCAACGCCGCGGCCACATCGGCTCGCGAATCCACGAAATCCTTGTCCCACAACTTTTCGACCGGAAACTCTTCAAACTTGGCGCCAAGCGTCTCTTCCAGCCACACAATTACCTTCTGCTCCAGAAAATCAATAATGCCGATGAAATTGTCTTCGCGGCCCAGCGGAAATTGCAGCGGCACCGGATGCGCTCCAAGGCGCGCGCGAATGGTGCGCACCACGTGATCGAAGTCCGCACCCATGCGGTCCATCTTGTTCACGAAGCAGATGCGCGGCACGCGATATTTGTCGGCCTGACGCCACACCGTTTCCGATTGCGGCTGCACGCCCGCGACGGAGTCAAACACGCAAACGGCGCCATCCAGCACGCGCAGTGAACGCTCCACTTCCACGGTGAAGTCCACGTGGCCCGGCGTATCAATAATATTGACGCGATATTTCTTTTCGTTGCGCACCCACGACGCGGTGGTCGCCGCACTGGTGATGGTGATGCCGCGTTCGCGCTCCTGCTCCATCCAGTCCATCGTGGCGGTGCCTTCGTCCACGGAACCGATCTTGTAGGTCACACCGGTGTAAAACAAAATGCGCTCTGTGGACGTGGTTTTCCCCGCGTCAATGTGCGCCATGATGCCGATGTTGCGCGTGTCTTCGAGTTTGAATGCCCTGCTCATTTTTCCTTGTTCAGGCCCTTGTTTTCCCGTTCCCGCGGTTGCGGATACTTGTTTCCCAGCTTCCGGTTTTGCGGTTTCCTGCTTCGATGCTTCCGGCTGCGTTGTTTCTTTTACCGGCACTTCTACCAGCACATTCACCTGCCCGGCTACGCGCTACCCTTTACCAGCGATAGTGCGCAAAAGCCTTGTTCGCTTCCGCCATGCGGTGCACATCTTCTTTTTTCTTCATCGCGCCGCCGCGAGCGTTCGATGCGTCAATCAATTCATCCGCCAGCTTGTCCACCATGGTCTTGCCCGCGCGCTCGCGCGAATACTGCAACAGCCAGCGAATAGCCAGCGATTGCCTACGGAAGGGATTCACTTCCACGGGAACCTGGTAGTTGGCGCCGCCCACGCGCCGCGTCTTCACTTCCAAGAGCGGCTTCACGTTCTCCACCGCCTTGTTGAAAATCTTCAAGGCGTCATCATTCGTCTTCTTGGCGACCTGATCCATCGCGCCGTAAAACGCGCGCTGCGCCGTGGACTTCTTGCCTTCCCACATCATGGAGCAGATAAATTTGTCCACCAGCGGGCTGTCATATACCGGATCGGTCGCTTGCGGCCGGCGGGTAACTAATCCTTTGCGTGGCATTGCTCTCTATAGCTCCTTCAAAAGTTGCGAATCCTGATTTCAAAAATCTGTTACTTGGTCTGCCCGGCCTTGGGGCGCTTAGCGCCGTATTTCGAGCGGCCCTGCTTGCGATTCTCGACTCCCGCGGCGTCCAGCGTGCCGCGCACAATGTGATACCGCACTCCCGGCAAATCCTTCACACGTCCGCCGCGAACCAGCACGATAGAGTGCTCCTGCAAGTTGTGGCCAACGCCTGGAATGTACGTCGTGACTTCGATGGAATTCGTCAAACGCACACGCGCGACCTTACGCAGCGCGGAGTTCGGTTTCTTGGGAGTCTGCGTATACACGCGAATGCACACGCCACGCTTTTCCGGGCACCCCATCAATGCGGGGGATTTCGTTTTAACCAGGACCTTCTCGCGGCCCATACGTACTAGTTGCGAAAACGTCGGCACAGTATTTCCCTCAATGGCGCGCACAATTTTCCGCGGCTCTCGCAAGGCGCGCGCACAAAATGCGCGAGAGCGCAGTCCAATGCTGAAAGGTCTACTGCGAATCCGGGATACCAGCAAGAAACTCCGTGCGCAACTCCAAGAGGCGGAAATTCGCTCCTGGCTTCGTTTCGGAGAGGCTTACTCGGCTTTGCGGGACTGGCGTCCCATTCCGGCCGCTCTTCTTTCCCATTCCGTGACGCAATGTTCCGGGATCGAAGAATTCCTTCCAACCACGACCGCCTATAGCGGTCGCCCCCATCGGGAGAAACACATCCCGACAAACCAACGAAGTATAAGGAAGAAAACGTGCCCTGTCAAATTATCTTCGAAACTGGTCGGTAAAAATATCCTCAGAACTCAGACTTTGGCGATGAGCTTGCCAGTAATAACCTTCCCAATACAATGCTGCGGACCTTTTCGCTCCGGGAAGCCTCCAGTTAACACTTTTAGTTTCAAACAGATAGTGGTGCATCCAATTATCGCGCGGCCATTGCGCGGTTCTGCAGGATTGTCGCACCCCGGCGCGCCCGGTCCTTAATGGCGTTGACATAGCGGTCCAAGATGTTTCGGGGTTTTCTACGCACCAACAGTCTTTCGCGCTCTTTCTCTACCCATTCCATTCCCATTCTTAATTCCGAATCCAGACTGTTGCGCAAGGCTTGCCATTCCTCAAATGCCTGCGTCAGATTGTAGCCGCTGCCTTTCTGGTGCCCTGCCGTAAAGCGATAATCGCGCGCCACTTTGAGGCCTTTAGCGCGAGCTACCGCTCCCACCATGTATTCGATGCCCCAGCCCAGTTTATTTATTCGCGGATCAACGCGCGGAGCATCGCGTACGATTTCCGCTTTGATGGCCCAGAAGCAACAGTCCGTGGCCGGAACTTCAAACACGCCTTCACCAAGTCTTGGCAGATCTTCCTTACGATAATAATGGGCGTTAAAATCAACGTTGGGCGCGTACACTCCCACGCCAAACTTATTGAGGTAGTTCTCCGCTTCCCGCAGCATCGGTCCAACCTTGACCGGCCAGACATCGGCCTGAATATGTACGAAGACATCGCCGTCAAAACGATCCAGCGCGGCATTCCACTGGGTGGTGAAATACGCGTCATTGCCCACGTGCTGCCAGTGCGCATGGCTGGCTCTAAGGTTGTCGTCGGAATTAATTACGATGGTTTCGCAAAGCGGGCTAAACATTGCTTCCAGCTTCGCGGCGTGTTGCTTTTTTCCCGGCCAATTAAAAATAAACGCCTGCATCTTCACTGAGAGTCACTTCTCCCGGGACGGCTTCGCATTGGAATCGCTTAGATCATAGAGCAGGACAGACTCCGGCGCGACCGCACTGTCTGCAATGAGATAACGGCGCCGACGCTAAGGCTGGTCGTTGGATGGCCGATCCTTTTCGTCGGCGCCCAGGTCACCAAACGGCCACAAGTTGAACGCTTTCAGGAATTCGTACTGATGTTGTTGCCGCAGCATGGCGGCAGTCTTCTTGGCGGGCCACGGCTTTGCAAAACGCTCCGTGCGGTCCGCGATCCAGAATGCGGTCATGGCCATCAGCGTGGCATCTTGCGCCAGTACGTCGGGCTTAACCGCCTCCAGCGCATCTCCCGCGGAGTGATGCGTAAATTTATATTCCGGAGAATCCTGATTCATGTTGATGCCTGGCAAGCCTGCAAGGATAAATGGGCCGGTGTCGGTTCCAAACTCCACCTTATCGTTCACTTTTAGAGAGCGAAGACTTGCGAGTAAATCGGCGAAGGGCTGGAAAGCTGCGACAAGATCGTCGCGTCCGCCGAGTTGAAACTCTTTCACCGGGCCCTGTCCTTCATCCAGAACGAGATCGCCGAGATGATTGGCCATTTCAGCCTGGTGCTGCTTCACGTATGCAGCCGAACCGAGCAGGCCTTGCTCCTCTCCGTTGAACAGAACAAACCGTATCGTGCGACGCGGCCGCTGCCCTGAACGCAGAATTGCTTCCGCCGCCCCCAGGACGCTGACCGATCCCATGCCGTTGTCCGTGGCGCCTTCCGACAAATCCCACGAATCCAGATGCGCGCCGACCACCAGAATTTCCTCCGGATGCTCGCGCCCGCGAATTTCTCCCACCGCGTTGGCGCTCTCCACCGGACCGTTACTGAAGCTGTTCTGCACGTTAAGCTTCACGCGCACCGGTTTGCCACTCGCCAGAAATCGCTCCAGTTGCCCCTGGTCTTCCGCGGTAAGCGACAGCACCGGGATAGAAAAGTCCGCCTCGAATCCCAGAATCCCGGTGTGCGTCAGGTTCATGCCTTCACTCTTGAATCCGCCCTGGCCGCCAAAGACAGCTAGCGCGCCATTTTTTGCCGTCAGCTTCACGAAGTCGCCAAACTGCGAAAAAATCGCCATCGAATCTTTTTTGGGCCGGCCCGACGGAACCATTAGAATTATCTTGCCCGCAAACTTTCCGGGATTTTTCATTTCTTCATCGAGGTTAAAAACATTAGCGGTGACCACCTCGCCTTCCGCGCCTCCCGCGGGCGTCGAACCCGTCCAACCCATGGCGTCCACCGCCAGCCGCCGGTGAGTAGGAGCGATCATCTGTGCGTCTGCGGACCCTCGCGTCCATCCGCGCCAAATCTGAAATTTTTCGGCGTGAACATTTTCCAGCCCGATGGCCCGCATTTTGCCCAGGCTCCAGTCCACCGCTTTTTGCGATTGCGGCGAACCCGTTACCCGCGCCCCCACGTCGTCGCTGAGCTGCGTCAGATATTCGAAAGTGTGGGACTCCACCAGGCCTTCCCCGGCGATCTTGACCAACGCAGCTCGGGTGGACTCGTCATTCGACTCCTTCGTGGCAGCGGTGCCAACCAGCAATGTGGCGGATCCCGCCAGAACCGCGGTCATCGCGAAAAGACGTCGCATTGGCAATTTCTCCTCACAACGAACTATCTGCAGGTACGGTTTCATGCTGTTCAGACGCACTCGGAGCTTAGTAGTTTTGCAGTTGAGGCAAGATTCTTCTCACCGATTGTATGACACCTCTAAGTATTAACAATTCGGCTACAAGCTTTTCTTTACCGCGCTCGCCGAAGCCCCTAAACTGCGAAGGTGTTCGCCAAAATATCAATGGCCGGCGGTAGACGACTGCGCGTCGTTCTCGCCGTGTTCGCCGTCACTCCGATGTTGCCGGTATTGGGAGCGCAGGAACCAAAAGCATCTGGCGCCGCTTCTTCGGCTAAACAAAAAGTAGAAAAATCAGTCGCAGACAGCGCCCCGCAAACGCCCGCGCAGATTGAGTTGCTCGAAACCAGTATTCGCTTCGAATCAGATGGCACCAGCCGCAAGGAAGTTCACGCGCGAGTCCGCATCAATACGGAGCTGGGCACGCGGCAATTCGCGCGCCTAAGCTTTGATTACAATCGCGTCTTCGAAACCGTGGAAGTACCGCTAGCACGGATCACCCACGCCAGTGGCGGCACCGCCGACATCCTGCCGACCGCGGTGTCGGACCAGGCGAACCCCGCCGTCGCGGATGCCAGTGCCTATGAGGACGCTCGTCGCAAAACCGTACGCATTCTGGGATTGCAACCGACCGACGCGCTGGAGTATCGCGTAATCACGGTGACGAAAGCTCCGCTCGCGCCCGATTTTTATCTGTTCCACACCTTCGCGAAAGACGCCATCGTCACGGACGAAAAATTTGAACTGGATCTCCCCGCCAGCCGCTCCGTCCAACTGAGATTAAATCCCGCCACGCCTGCGACCAAAGAAACTGAATCGGGCCAAGCACCTGACGCACGCGTAGTTCGGCGTTGGGAATACCGTTGGGCATCTGCCGACGGCAAGACCCTGGACGCGACCAAACAAGGCGCTTCCGCTGAGCCTGACGTGGCGCTCACCACGTTCACTTCCTGGAATCAGCTATCCGCGCGCCTGGCGGAAAAATTCACGAGCACCGCTGAGATCGCGCCGGAAGTCATCACGAAATCCGCTGACTTGACCACAGGTTTGACAGTTCCGGAAGAAAAAGTTCAGGCCATCTACGATTTTGTTTCGCTGAAAATAGCTACCCTGGCGTTGCCGATGGAAGCCACGGGTTTCCGCGGCCGCGCGCCCGCCGAAATTATTTCGTCCGGCTACGCCACGGAACAGGACAAGATGCGTTTATTCACTGCGTTAATCCGCGCGGCAAAACTTCCGGCGATTGTGGCTCTGGCCGGCGCGCCCGAAAACGCCGCAGCCCTACTTCCCCGCCCCACGATGTTCACTCACGTGCTGGTTTGGTGCGGAAAAGATAGCGCCGGTTCCTGGCTGGATCCCAGCGTGGAAGTGGCGCCGTTTCGCATGGTGGCCTCCAACCTAAGGGGCAAGCCGGCGTTTCTCCTTTTGCCTGAAGATCAGGAAAATACCTCGCTCTCTCGCTGGCTGAATGTCCCCGTTGATCTGCCCTTCGCGGCTTCGCAACGTGTGGATGTGGACGCCACCCTTTCCGCGGACGGCAAACTCGCGGCCAAAGTTCACTATGCCTTGCGCGGAGATAACGAACTCTTGCTCCGCGTGGCTTTCCGCCAAACCGCCAAAGAAAAGTGGAAGGACCTGGCGCAACTGCTCTCCATTTCCGATGGATTCCGCGGCAAGGTGAGCAACGTCAGCGCTTCCGATCCCGCCGTAACGCGCGAGCCTTTCTCTCTGGACTACGAGATTTCCATTCCCAAGTTTGTGGACTGGTCCAAGAAACCGGTGCGCATTCCCGCGCTTCTACCTCAAGTCGGGCTGCCGGACGCCCCCGCAAAGGCGGATCTGAGCGCCGCTACTTCCGCCATTGATCTGGGAACGCCTTTGGATGTGGAGACGCGCGCGACTCTGCACTTACCGGCGGCGACCACTGCGCACACGCCTACGGGTACTTCTGTGGAACGCGATTACGCCACATTTTCATCGCAATATTCCACACGCGGCACCGTCGTCACGGCTTCACGGCACGTTAATTTTCTATTGAGGACCGTACCGGCAGCGCGCGTAACGGACTACAAGGCTTTCATGCACGCGGTGCAAAATGATGAGGCCCAGGATTTTGTTCTGGAGCGTCCGGACACTGACGACGCAACCGCGAAGCCCGGCGTAAAGAAAATTTCAACTTCTGTGAAACCGTAAGCGCAATCGCTTAACGCGCCGCGGCCGTAAACTATAGTCACTTAACCTGAAGAATTTCTCTCTCTTTGGCTTCCGAAAGGTCTTCCATTTTTTTCGTTTCCGCGTGGGAGAGCTTTTCGAGTTCGTCCAGCCCGCGCTTTTTTTCGTCTTCGCTGATTTTCTTGTCTTTCTCGAGTTTCTCTACCGCTTCCTTGAGGTCGCGGCGCACGTTGCGCAGCGCGGTGCGGTGATTTTCCAGAATTTTGTGCAGTTGCTTAACCATGTCCTTGCGCCGCTCTTCCGTGAGCGACGGTATGGGCACGCGCACAACTTTGCCGTCGTT
>JBBRPU010000112.1:0-9296 GCA_038227545.1 Candidatus Acidiferrales bacterium | reverse complement strand
GGGAACGAGTCTCCCCGCGGATGGATTTCGCGCTATGCGTGGGGCGCGGATTATCATGAAGTGTTGCGCGAAAAACTGGAAATATTGCTAGCCGGGTTGCGCGCGCAATGTCCTCAGCCATTTGACGCGCGCATATACGCCGACACCGGACCTGTAAACGAGCGTGTTCTGGCAAAACATGCCGGCCTTGGCTGGCTGGGGAAAAATACCCTGCTGTTGAATCAGGAGCTCGGATCGTTCTTTTTTCTTGGCGTAATTCTAACCACGCTCGATTTGCAGCCCTCCCTGGAGACCGCCGAGGCTCCGCCAGCGGACCGCTGCGGAACCTGCCGAAAATGCCTTGATGCCTGTCCCACGCAAGCGCTTGTCGAACCCTACGTGATGGATGCGCGAAAGTGTATTTCTTACCTGACTATCGAGCTACGCGGGGAGATCCCTGTAGCGTTTCGCGAAGCGATGGGTCCGCACATATTCGGATGTGACATTTGTCAGGACGTGTGTCCCTGGAATCGCGATGCGCCGGTAACCGAGGCGATAGAATTTCAGCCCCGAACGTTCGACGCGCAACGGTCGCTGTTTGCGCCCAACCTGGAATGGCTGGCTTCTTTGGACGATCCGGAGTTCAAGAAACTATTTCAAGGCAGTCCCATCAAGAGAACCAAGTGGAGAGGGCTGGTGCGAAACGCCTGCATCGCGTTAGGAAATGCCAGCTATACGGGCGAGACAGGAGTGCGCGAACGAGTGTTGACATTGTTATCCAGTGTGGCTTCCTCTGAGGATTCGGTCATATCGGAGTCTGCCCAATGGGCCGTGTCGCGCATCCAAGAAGCGGGTGGTGTGACGAGCCTGCGGTGACCAAGTCACGAGGACAAGAGTTATAATTTCTCCATTGCCGCCGGGTTCGCCCTGCAACAATACTTGCCGCCGCTGGCAGAGTTTTCACTCTTTCTGAAGCCCGGAAATAGATTCGCGCAGCACGTTTTTAAATCTGAGGAGGAAAAATTCGTGGCCTTTACTTTACCGCCGTTGCCGTATTCTTTCGACGCATTGGAACCACACATTGACGCTAAGACTATGGAGATCCATCACGACAAGCATCACGCGACGTATGTTACCAATTTGAATAAAGCCCTCGAAGGACAAGCGGATCTGCAGTCGAAGTCCATTGACGACCTGTTGAAGAATCTGGATGCCATCCCAGAAAATATTCGCAACGCGGTCAGGAACAACGGCGGCGGGCACTGGAATCATTCGCTGTTCTGGCCGCTGATGAAAAAGGGCAGCGGTGGGGAACCCAAAGGCGATTTAGGCTCGGCGATCAGTTCCGCGTTCGGCTCGTTTGCCGGCTTCCAGGAAAAGTTTGCCGCAGCGGGCGTGGGACGCTTCGGCTCCGGATGGGTTTGGCTGCTCCTGAAAGACGGCAAGCTGGCAATTGATTCCACGCCCAATCAGGACACGCCGTACTCACTCTCGGGAGGAAGCAAAGCGGTGCTCGGGCTGGACGTCTGGGAGCACGCGTACTATCTGAAATTCCAGAATCGCCGCCCGGACTACATCAAAGAATGGTGGAACACCGTGAGCTGGGAAAAGGCTGCGGAACTTTACGACGCGGCAAAAAAATAACTGCAGAGTATCACTGGTAAAACAAAGGCCTGCCCGAAAAATGGGCAGGCCTTTTTTCCTAGAGATGGAAGAGCTATCACGCCATACAGCGTTTGACCAACGGAAGAACATTCCCGTTTGACGAGAACCCACTGGGCAAATCCCCATAGTCCCCACGTTCACGGGTTGCGACCGGCGCAGGAGCATTGGAGTGGCGCGACGCCTCACGGAGCAACTCCAGACGCCCGCGCACGCGGAATTTCGCGAGCAGCGAGGACACGTGGAATTTCACGGTGCGCTCCGAAAGGTTCAAGTCCGCGGCAATTTCCTTGTTCGCGAGACTGCGCATGATTCCGCCGAGCACTTCATCTTCACGGCGCGTCAGTTTTACCGACGACCCTGCCGAGCGGCCCGCTTGCAGCAACTTGTCGGCTTTTTCTTTCAAGCCGTCCAGGAAATCGCTTTCGGCTTGCACCATGATGATGTAGTCGTTTGGCGATTGGCCGCGCACCATGCAATGCATGGCGAGCAAACCGGCGGCTTGATCCACGGGGAACTGCCCATCAGGACCTGATTCAACATGGAAATGCGCCACACCAGTATTTTTTTCGTAGAAAAAAAACATCTCGCGAGGCGTTAGACCCCGCGCAGACAGATGTGGCTGTTCGTTTCTGCGGATTAGCTTCACGTAAACCCCTCCGAATACAGCCTCGACCACAGCCGAGCCCATAAGTTTTTTTGCGATTTGCCCCTGAGCGGGGCCAGCTTTCACAGACTGACTACTAGGTAAGCAGCAAACAGAGGCCAAGGTTGACAGTTGTTATCCCGTCGCCCTTGAAAAAGGGCACCCGACGCTCCACCTGCGACCATTGCACCGAACTGCTTCACCAATGCAAATTTTAATCCAAACTACAATTTATTATATGCACAAACAAAACAAACAGCTTAACGTGCAGTGGAAAATTCCATATACACAAAGGACTGTAGGAATTGCATGGGTCGCGCATATTTTTCCCCTTTTCTAGGTCACCGACGAACTAAATTTTGACGTCTCATCGTCGCAGCCTGTGAAGCGAAGTGACTTACGAGATCTCCTGGGGGAAATCCAAAAGTCCCACTGCGAATCGCGAAGCGGATCGTGAATTATTTGTGGAAAATCTCTTCACTCCAATGCGTCAACGCAACTTAGTAAGCAATAATCCGTGTTTGATTTGGCGAGGCGAGCTCGTACTGCACACCGCGCCAACGCATTTTCCTGGTAACCAGGGAGCAAACGAAATTAGCGAGGTAAAGAAATGGCGTCGCGGCTGTGAGCAGAATATAGATCCAGGACTGACTCATGATCTGAGAACGAAATGTGGGTAAAATTTCCACGACCGCAACCACCCGCAAGCTGGCGCGAATCGCCGCCAGTAGAAAAATAAAGAATGTCAGTGTCGCGATATGCAGCGCGGGTCGCTGCGCAAACGCATCGCTGACCGCGAGTCCCAAGCCCAGCAGCACGGTGGCGCAATAGAGAAAATGCGTGGCGGCGGCAGCGCCCCAGATTTTCTCGGCATACACGCGCGTAATCAAAATTTGGCGATTGGTGAACTCCATCAACCCGGAGAAATCCGTCTCCACGAAAGAAACCGTCAGGCACTCGGGCACAAAAAGAATGGAGCTGTTGGTGCGATTCAGGGCATTGGTCAGCGACCAGTCGTCGCTGACGGATCCTCGCCAATCGTCCAGCACACCGATTTTTTCAAATACCGAGCGGCGAATGGCGGTGCCGCCACCCCAGCAGAAATTCTTGCCCTTCTCGGTGAGCATGGTAACGATGGGCGCGTTCCACGCCGCCAGCAGCGCGGAAGATAGATTGGCGCGGTTGGGGATGAGCCAACGTATGGTGGTTGTCGCGCCCACGCGAGCGTCGCTCAGCGGCGCGGTGAGGCGTTGCAGCCAGGTTTTTCCTGGGCGGCCGTCGGAATCGGCAAACACCAGTATTTCGAATTCCGGCGGAAGTTGTTCGATGGCCACCCGCAGGTTATTCACTTTTTCGCCGCAATCCTCGGGTTTGTCGGCGATGACCAGGTGTGCTTTGGGCCGGGAACTGGCGATGACGCGATTCAGAATTGCGGCGCAGGGATCTGAAGCCGATGCCAATATGAAGAAAATCTCATAATTTTGATGATTGAATTCGGTAAGCGCCACCAGATTTCGTTCGAGTCCAGGTTCGGCTCCCTTACAGGGACAAAGTACTGCAACGCGTGGAGCGTGGAATCCGGGGTCGGTCAGCAAGCGCCGGCGAACGTAACCGAGCCACTGCAGACCCTGCCAGATCAGGTAGGCTCCCACAGCAATCTGCACGATGGCCAGAAAATAGAAGAAAGTTTCCATGTGCCATGAGAGTAGCAAAGTAAGATTGTGGCGAGTGCAGGAAGTGTACGGCTAGAATCGCAGCGGTTAATGGTACATACGACTTGGGAACTCACGAGGAGGCCTAAAACATGCCCAGACTAGACACATCCATGGTGACGTCGGCGCTGGATTTGCCGGGATACCGCATCGTCAGAAATTTTGGCATCGTGCGGGGAATTATTGTGCGTTCGCGCAGCGTGATCGGAAATCTGGGAGCCGCGTTGCAAACCATCATAGGAGGCAACATCACAATTCTCACCGACCTTTGCGAGAAGACGCGCGAGGACGCTTTCGAATTGATGTTGCGGCATGCAGCAGAACATGGAGCTAACGCGGTCGTGTGCATGCGGTACGACGCCACGGAGGTTATGCAGGGCGTCACGGAAGTGCTGGCTTACGGCACCGCTGTGCAAGTGGAACGCATTTCCTGAAATAGCAGACTCGCGTTGCAGTCGAGTCCTCGCGGCAATACGATGGAATGCTTTATCGCGGGTTACTGACAATTTTCGGTTCGGAAGCCGAGGCCATTACGTGGGTGGCGAGATCTTCAAGATCTCCCAGAGCCCGGCTGGCAGCGAAACGAGCTTTTTCCATAAACGAGGAATCCAGAAGAAACGCGCAGCGGTCCACGAAGGGATGGTTGGCCACCTCGAAGGATTTTCGCGCGCGGCGCGTAGCGGAATTTCTCCTGATCAACTGCTCATAAATTTGCAGGTCGGTCTGAAAATCCATGGCATCTCCCACCGTCCATTTCTGTTGTCGCGCCAGAACAGTGAGAAATTTGCGGCGAAATGTCGCCAGGTCCTTTTGTGACATCACGCGGGGTTTAGCTTTTTTCGAGGCCGGGATTTCCGTGCAGGCATTCGTAAAAGCCAGAACCGTCAGTGCCAGAAGAGCCTCACGTTGCAGGAGCGCGAGGCGATCGCGATAGAGCGATGCGTGAACCTGCAGCGCGTGGCGGCCATGCTCCACGACATAGGAATCCACGAAGCGCGGAATGATGCGCTCACCGATAAGCGCCTCCGGCAGGCGCTGCGCAAGTTCAACAGCCAGGTCAGAGACGTTTTGTGTTTGGCCGGGCATATCTGCGCGACCATGGTAGCAGGGTTTGTTTTCGCCTAGATTTGCCGCCACAAAAACAAACGGGCGCATTACCCGTTGAAGGTAGCGCGCCCGTCTGCTTTCAGTCTTGTGAACGACCGGTTAGCCGTTGCGCCGCGTTTAGTGAATTGCGCGCGGTGCATTCGGTCCGACGGTCTTTGGTTTAGGATCGGGAACGACTGGAGGAGGCGCCACCACTTCCTTGGATAGCGCGTGCTCCAGCACTTCGTCCAGCGTGCGAACGTAAGTGATCTTGATGTCGCCGAGAATCTCCGGAGTCAGATCCGCGACGGCGTTGGGCTCATTGTCGGCTGGCAACAAAACTTCCTTGATGCCTGCGCGTTTTGCGCCGAGCACTTTTTCTTTCACGCCGCCGATTGGCAGAACGATTCCTGAGAGGGTCATCTCCCCGGTCATCGCCAGGCGATCACGCACTGGCCGTCCAGTAAGCAAGCTCACCAGTGAGGTAACCATCGCCGCACCGGCCGATGGACCATCCTTCGGCACCGCGCCGGAAGGCACGTGGATGTGAATGTCATGCTTGCGGAAAAAATCCGGGTCAATGCCGTAGCGATCGGCATTCGCGCGAACCCATGTCAAAGCTGCGGTCATGGATTCCTGCATGACTTCGCCCAGATGTCCGGTCATGGTGAACTGCTTACCGCCGCGCATGCGGGTGGCTTCGATGAAGATGATGTCCCCGCCTACCGGTGTCCACACCAGACCGATTGCCACGCCTGGTTTCTTGACGCGCTCTTCCACTTCTTTTTCGGTCCGGAATTTCGGCACGCCCAGGTACTCGCGCACGATTTCCGGGGTGACCACCATCTTGTCCAGTTTGCCCTCAGCAATGCGCCGAGCCTGTTTGCGAGTGACGGTAGCAATCTCGCGTTCCAGGTTTCGAACGCCCGCTTCGCGCGTGAAGCTGTGAATGATTTCGCGAATGGCGTCGTCGCTGAATTCCAGTTGCTCGCCGACCTTCAAGCCGTGTTCCGTGGCCTGCTTGGGTATCAGGTACTTGTGAGCGATGTGCAGTTTCTCTTCGCCGGTGTAGCCTGGCAACTCGATGATCTCCATGCGGTCGCGCAGCGGTTCCGGTATGGGATCCATCCAGTTCGCCGTTGCTATGAAGAGCACCTTCGACAAATCGAAAGGCACGTCCAGATAGTGGTCGCGGAACGCATAGTTCTGCTCGGGATCGAGCACTTCCATCAAAGCCGACGACGGGTCTCCGCGGAAGTCGCGGCCGAGCTTATCCACCTCGTCCAGCATGCAGACCGGATCGTTGGATTCGGCACGCTTCAAGCCCTGGATGATTTGTCCCGGCAGGGCGCCGATATACGTGCGGCGATGTCCGCGAATTTCCGCTTCATCGTGCATGCCGCCCAATGCCAGCCGCACGAATTTGCGTCCCAGAGCGCGAGCGATGGACTTGCCCAAAGACGTTTTGCCTACGCCGGGAGGCCCGACGAAGCACAGAATCGGCCCCTTCATACCCGGCTGAAGCTTTTTCACCGCCAGGTAATCGAGGATGCGTTCTTTCACTTTTTCCAGGTCGTAGTGATCCTCGTCAAGAATCTCGCGACCCTTGGCGATATCAATTTCCTGGCTGCCGGAAGACTTGGACCACGGCAACGAGGTCATCCACTCGAGATACGTGCGAGAGACCATGTACTCTGCGGATGCCGGAGTCATTTTGGCCAGGCGCTTGATTTCGCGGTCGCATTCCTTCTTCGCTTCCGCGGTCATGCCGGCTTCTTCGACCTTCTTGCGCAGCTCGTCGATTTCCTGCATGGAGTCGTCGGATTCGCCCAACTCCTTTTGAATCGCTTTCATCTGCTCGCGCAAAAGGTATTCGCGCTGGTTCTGGCCCACCTGCTCCTGCACCTGTTCATGAATCTTGGAGCGCAATTCCAGGACTTCGAGCTCTTTGGAAAGCTCGCGAATGAGGGTCTCCAACCGTTTGCGAACGCTGGGCGTTTCGATCAGCTCCTGGCGCAGCATGGTGGAAAGCGACGGCAGGGTGCCGGCGATGAAATCGGCCAAGCGGCCCGGATCGTCAATATTGGCCGCAACAGAATGCAGATCGTCCGAAAGTTGTGGTGAATGACTAACCACGTCGCGAAAGAGGTCTTGCGCATTGCGTTGCAGCGCTTCGAGCTCCGAGTCGGGCTCCGCGTTCAAATCCGGCTGCGGTTCGATGCGCGCGCGAAGGTAAGGACGAAGACTGATCAGGTCCACAACCTGTATGCGCTGCAAGCCCTCCAGGAATATGACTACGTTCCCATTGGGCATTTTTACGGTCTTGTGAACTTTGGCCAGCGTGCCGATTTTATGCAGGTCGGCGGCGGCGGGATCCTCAACGCGCGGATCAAGCTGGGCCACCACTCCCAGGAGCTTCTCGTCTCCCATCAGAGCGTTTACTAACGCCAGGGAGCTCTCACGTCCTACCGTAAGTGGTAGCACCGCGCCCGGAAAGAGCACCGTGTCACGCACCGGCAGGATCGGGAGAACTTCTGGAACAACGAATTTTTTCTCAGCCATGTTATCCCCTAGTCTAAAGCGCGGAGGAGAAAGGGTCCGGGCTTATGAAGCGTTAGATGCAGTATTGAATAAAAAGGTATTGAAAGATGCAACCATCAATATCACAAAATCTTAGTCTCTGAAGCTCAAATCATAACTCTTTACGATTCTTGGACACCCTAAACGCTAAATCTAGGATGCTCAATAGGATATTAGGTCACCGATTTGTTGCTTTCCGAGAAAATTCAGCGGAGTTGTGCTTTGCGCTGCCGTAATGCTGCTCGAGATAGTCTATAGCCTGCTGCCTGGAACTTATCACGCTGTCAAGTTGAGCGTCCTCCAGAGAACGCAGGATTTCGGCAAACAGTGGCCCTGCCTGATAGCCCAACGCCTGAAGATCTTCACCGGTTAGCCAGCGGGCCGGCCGGATCTCTTCGGGAGGAGTTTCTTCCAGCGTTTGCCGCACGAAGTCGTAGGCATCCAGCCGCCGGTGGCTGGACAGGCAATCCAGCCTATGCAAGGCCAGATGTTCGTCGAAGCGGGGCTGGCGAATAAAACGCTTGAGCGTGGAAGCCCGCATCTTCTTTACGTCAATGAAGCGCATATGGTTGGCAATCAGCGCCAAAATCTGCACCGTATCTTCGTTCGAAAATTTCAGCCGGCGACATATCGTTTCCGCCAAACGAACCCCCACGTCCACATGACCGTCAAATCGGATGCGGTCTCCGGTCTCTGACACCGGCCGGAATGTCGGCGGCTTGCCAACGTCATGCAGCAGGATGCCCCACGCGAGCGTTGTGGGACTGCCCACCGTAAGCCCTTTTAGCATCAGCAAAGTGTGGGTCCAGACATCGCCTTCGGGATGGTATTGCGGAGGCTGTTCAACACCCTTCATGGCCGCGACTTCCGGCAACACATGTTTCAGCAGGCCCGTTTCGTCCAGTAACGCAAGAGCGCGATCGGCTGCGCCTTCCGTCAACATCCTAATCAATTCCTCGCGGACACGTTCCGCGGAAACTTGACTTACTTCGCTGGCATGCAAGCGAATCGCTTCAAGGGTGCCTGGCTCAATCGGGAATGCGAAACGAGCGGAGAAGCGCACCGCTCGCAGCATCCGCAGTTTGTCCTCCGCAAAACGCCGGCTCGGTTCACCGATGGCCCGCACGATTCCCGCGCGCAAATCAGCCTGGCCGCCGACAAAATCGAGAATCTCATCGCTGTCGTGCCGCATCACCAGTCCATTGATGGTGAAATCGCGCCGCTGCACATCCTGCTCAGGGCTTGACGAGAAAACCACGCTTTCAGGATGGCGGCCGTCGGCGGAGCCGATGTCAGAGCGAAACGTGGCCACTTCGACTTTGTGCTCGTCGTCGAGCACCACAATCACCCCGAACTGCGCGCCGACCGCGACCGACTGCGGAAAAAGTGCCATAACCTGTTCAGGAGTTGCGTCGGTGCTGACGTCGTAATCCGCTGGTTCACCGCCAAGAAGCAAGTCACGCACGCAGCCGCCGACGAGAAAAGCCTGATGACCGCTGCGGATCAGCGTGGCGCAGATCGAATTGGCAAGCTCCCGGGGCGTCACTTTGCAATTATCCGTAAAAATTGCGTTCACGTGAAATGGTGGTGTCGCATGCGGTGTTAACTGGAAGCTACTGTAGCGCAGCGAT